>JAZDJM010000143.1:0-9149 GCA_043804305.1 Bacteroidota bacterium | reverse complement strand
GTTTAAAACAAGCCCGCGATTCTGTCCGGTTTTGTTTAAGTCGTTGAATTTCTCTTTGTCAGTTTTTCAGTTTTCTCTCCAAATACTTGGCGCTTATTTTTCCTACAATTAGTGCCTAACTCGCTTATATATAAGCCTTTTGCCATCCAAAGGTATATATATCAATCCAATTTGGGATGCTTTGTTTACCTTTCTTCCTTTTTAAGGTGCTGTTTATTTTTTTATAATTCGTCAAATGGACTCTTTATTTTTTGTAAACTCTTTTCGCTTACGTGTGTATATATTTCGGTGGTTTTACTGCTTTTATGGCCCAATAATTCTTGTATATATCGTAAGTCTGTTCCCGATTCCAAAAGATGGGTTGCATAACTGTGCCGCAACCAATGTAGTGTAGCCGACTTTTTTACCTTTGCCAAATCTAAAGAAATTTTTAAAACCTTTTGTAAACTTGCCTCTGAATATTTTTCTCCTTTGGCTTGTCCTTCAAATAACCAGATTTTTGGCTTGTAAACTTTGTAATAATCCCTTAACATTTCAATAACCTTATCCGAGATTGGTATTACACGGTCTTTTTTACCTTTTGCATTTAAAATTACCAATAGGTGCCGCTTCGAATCAATATTTCCGGGTGTCAGGTTTAATAGTTCACTCCGTCTTAGGCCACAGGCATATATCAAACTCAACATCGTCCGGTGTTTGATGTTTTTCGGTGCTTCCAAGATGAATTTCACTTCTTCCTTACTCAATACATTAGGCAATTTGTGCCCCCTCCTCGGACGCTCAATTTGTTCAGTAATCAATCTTGAACCTTGTATGGTTTTAAAAAATAATCTCGCAGCATTAACTGCCTGATTTTGATAAGATAAACTCAATCCCTTGGGAAGGAGATATTCATGGACAAACTGCACCATGTCAGTATTGGTAACTTCCCGGCTCGGCTTGGGACTGATAAATCGTAAAAAAATGGTGATTGCATGAAGGTAGGTCTTTAGGGTCGACTCACTATACCTTTTATGTTCCATCCATTGCTCGAATGCTTCTATTTCTTTCTGAGTATCAGAGTCGAGTTCAGGCAGTTCTCGCTTAAATTCTTTTTTCGCTACTTCTTGCACTTGCCTTATTTGCTCTGCTTTCTTAAAATCTAAACGCGATAAGCGATTGTTGAAATAGTTTTTTAAAAGTTCCAAATTATTTCCAAAATTTGGTAAAACCCAACGATAATTACTTTTATCCCATCTGAAATAATTAAAAGTCCTAATAAATTGAATATCGGTTTCGTTTTTTGGCATCTTAATAACAATCTGCTTTCCGATAACATCAATCTCGATACCTCCAAAATTTTGAATATTCGGGCTTAATTGATTTTCTTTTGAAATTTCCTGAATTTCTTTGGTTATTACCGGCTTATCTTGCTCAGTATCTTCATTCATCAATTGATTTGGAAATTCCAGCTCCGGAAACAAGGCTTTCAAACTCTTGAATGCTACAGAAGTATATGGAATATGCCATGCATTATAGGTTCTGCTCCATTTTGAATCGGGTATCTGTTTTAAAAGGGCAATAAATGATTGATTGTAGGGAAAGTCAATCCGAATTCTTGCCTCATTCCGGTGAAAAATTTTTGTTGCTTTCATGATAATTAAGCGATATTTATTCCTAAAAGATCAAAGAAAATCACAGGTATATTTTTAATAAAGCGATTTGTCAAATTCAAATAAAAAAACTGAAAACTCCCGGTATTGTAGTAAAAATTTTAGATAGGCCGGCAAAGCTTCGCCTTTTCACCCACAACCAAAACTCTGCCTAAGTGGGAGAATTATCAGCCTAGGTAACTGATATTAAAAATAATTGTTCGCGTTAATTGCTTCAAACTTAATGAATTTTATTGAAATGGCAATCATTTAATCTGAGATTTTTGCACACTTATTTTAAAACAATCATTTTCAATTGAACAAAACCTAATAGAGGTATAGTAATACATATTCTAAACTTCATAAAAAGAATTAATTTAGCTTAACTCGAACAGATTATTTGTGCCGATGTAATTTTTTTTAGTCTAATAAACATCGATAAACTGTTCATCTTTAATAAGATGCTAATGAAAATCTATAAAATATTCCAAATGCTGTCTTGTATATCTGAAAACATTTGTAATTTTGCGGCAGTTTAAAGGTTCTTCAGGGCAGGGTGCAATTCCCGACCGGCGGTGATAGTCCGCGACTTCCGAAATTTCGGAACTGATTTGGTGAAATTCCAAAACCGACAGTAAAGTCTGGATGGAAGAAGAACAAAAGCATGGCCAAAGGCTTTGTGCCCTTGTGTATATATGCTTATGAAAGCCCTGAAGTGATTAAAACTTGAGGGCTTTTTTATGAACGAAAATACACCTAAGCAAATTGAATTCGATCGCAAAATGATGCGTAACTGCTTTCGATTGGCTAAAAAAGGACTGGGTTTTGTGGCTCCAAATCCTTTGGTTGGATCAACTATCGTTAAAAACGGCCGGATAATTGCCCAAGGCTGGCATCGGAAGTTTGGCGAAGCTCACGCTGAAATAAACGCCATTCACTCGGCCTCCGAATCGGTCAAAGACGCTACAATCTATATCAACCTGGAACCTTGCAGTTATCACGGAAAAACACCGGCCTGTTCTTTAGAGCTTATCCGTCAAGGCTTCCGACGTGTGGTCATTGCCACACTCGATCCGAATCCGCTTGTATCAGGAAGTGGTGTTAAAATGCTGCAAAATGCCGGAATAATTGTTGACAGTGGTGTTCTGGAAAAAGAAGCGCTAAAACTGAATGAACGTTTTTTCAAATACATTCAAACCAATAAGCCATTTATCGCACTGAAATTGGCCATAAGCCTGGATGGTAAAATTGCTACTTCCACCGGTGAATCAAAATGGATTACAAATGAAAAATCCAGAAGATTTGCTCATAGGCTACGATTAAAATATGCAGCTGTTTTAGTGGGCATTAATACCGTTTTGGCCGATAATCCAACATTGAATGTCCGCTTAAAAAATGGAAAATCAAAAAATCCACTTCGAATAATTGTTGATTCGCAACTGAGAAGCCCTTTGGATGCCACCATCTTTGATACATCAGTGGCTCCAACAATGATTGCCACCACCCAAAAAGCGGATTCCGCCAAGATTAAACTTTTCGAAAACAAAGGAATACGGATTTTAATTTGCCCCGAAAAGGAGAGTGGCATCGATTTGCATTTTCTAACGGAAAGTCTTGCTAAGGAAGGAATCGATAGCCTGCTGGTTGAAGGTGGCGGAACACTTAATTTTAGCTTTCTGAACGAAAAACTGGCCGATAAAGTCTATGCTTTTGTTGCGCCTAAACTAATTGGCGGAGAAAAAGCAAAAACAGGAATCGAAGGAAAAGGTTTTGCCCGACTGGAAGATGCAGCGCAACTGAAAAGGCTGTCATACAAGAAATTTAAGAATGATTTATTAATTGAAGCATATACCTGATGTTTACCGGATTAATAGAAGAAATAGGAAAAATTAAGCACATTTCGAAAGGTAGTCGTTCGTTTCAGTTTACTATCGAAGCGGAAAAGGTTTTAATTGACCTAAAACTTGGCGATTCTGTGGCTACAAATGGGGCTTGCCTTACCGTGGTTTCAAAAAACAAATCCGATTTTACAGTGGATATTATGGCCGAAACCGTAAAAAGTACCAATTTTAGTGCACTTAAATCCGGCGACAGGGTAAATCTGGAACGTGCCATGCGTTTAAACGATAGGCTTGGCGGGCATTTAGTTTCAGGGCATATTGATGGAACAGGAAAAATTTTAAGTATAAATAAAGATGATATTGCCTTTATAATTAGCATAGAAACAGCCAAAGAGTTACTTAATCAAATGCTGAATAAAGGTTCTGTGGCGATCGACGGAATTTCATTAACTATCATTTCTGTTGGTGAAAATAATTTTAAGGTTAGCATTATTCCTCATACTGCCGGTGAAACCACACTTTTAAAAAAGAAAATAGGGGATATGGTCAATCTTGAAACCGACCTGATTGGCAAATACATCCTCAACTTTATAAAACAAAATAAAAACGAAAACCCGGCAAAACCTTCCAGATTGAATATGGATTTTTTGGCCGAAAATGGATTTATATAAATGAACACACTGTTTAATTCTATTGAAGAAGCCTTGTCGGACATTAAAGCCGGCAAAATGATAATCGTGGTAGATGACGAAAACCGCGAAAACGAAGGCGATTTACTAATGGCTGCCGAATTTGCTACTGCTGAGACCATTAATTTTATGGCAACCTATGGCCGGGGATTGATTTGTACGCCAATGACTTCCGATCGTTTAACTGCCCTCGACATTTATCCGATGGTAAAAAACAACACCGACCCGCACAATACGGCTTTTACGGTTTCGGTTGATGCAAAAAATACGAAAACAGGAATCTCCGCTTTTGAACGTGCAAAAACCATTCAACTTTTATTGAATCCAAACGCAAAAAGTACTGATTTTAACCGTCCCGGACACATTTTTCCGCTAATTGCCAAAGAAAACGGCGTTTTACAACGTGCCGGCCATACCGAAGCCGCGGTCGATTTAGCACGCATTGCCGGATTGGCTCCGGCCGGTGTTATTTGCGAGATAATGAATGAAGATGGAAGTATGGCTCGCTTGCCTGAACTTCAGCTTTTTAAAGAAAAGCATAATTTGAAACTGATTACCATTGCCTCTTTAATTGAATACCGGCGCAAAACAGAAAGCATGGCGCATTTTGTTACCAAAGTAGAAATGCCAACAAAACACGGACTTTTTCAGGCTTACGGATTTACTCATAAAATTAGCGGCAAAGAACACATGGCGCTGGTAATGGGCGATATAAACACTGAAAACCCGGTTCTGCTTCGTTTACATTCCGAATGTTTAACCGGCGATGTTTTTGCCTCGCTCCGTTGCGATTGCGGCGAACAACTCAACGAAGCCATGAAACGTATTGCCAACGATGGCAGCGGTATCTTAATTTATTTACGTCAGGAAGGCCGCGGAATTGGATTGATGAATAAACTCAAAGCCTACAAACTGCAGGAAGCCGGAATGGATACCATCGAAGCCAATGAAGCTTTAGGTTTTGCCCCCGATTTGAGAAATTATACCATCAGCGGTGAAATTCTCAATTATCTGGGTGTAAAAAAAGTTAAACTAATGACCAATAATCCCGATAAAATGAATGCTTTGACTCAGTTTGGAATCAATGTGGCCGAGCGCATTCCCATCGAAATGAACCATCACGAAAAAAACCTGTTTTACATGAGCACCAAAGCCAATAAAATGGGGCATTTACTCTACGGATTGACAATTGAAAAAAATAAAACAACATAAAAATCGCTCAATGAAACGAACATGCCTAAAAAAAATTTCAGACGCACAGGGCAATGATTATAGGGCATGTGAGTTCCATATGACCATTAAAAAACAAATTATAAACACATGAAATAGCCATAAGCAATAAATTGCATACAAACCGCAATGATTATTTATGGCGTATTCCATCTGACAATTAAAAAACAAATTATAAACAGATGAAACATCCTCGACTAAACAATTTTGACACACAGGAGGATGATTATCGTGGATGTTCCATATGACCATTAAAAAACAAAGTATAAACATATGAAAAAATTAGAAGGAAACTTACAGGCCGGTAATCACAAATTTGGAATCATTGTTGGCCGTTTTAACGAATTTATCGGCAGCAAACTTTTGGATGGTTGTCTGGATGCATTAAAAAGACATGGCGCATCAGAAACGGATATTGAAATTGCCTGGACACCGGGTGCATTTGAAATCCCTTTGGTGGCAAAAAAAATGGCAAAATCAAAAAAATACGATGCCATTATTTGTTTAGGTGCCGTAATCAGAGGTGCAACGCCTCATTTCGATTATGTTTCGGCCGAAGTTTCAAAAGGAATTGCGCATGTTTCTTTGGAAACCGAAGTTCCGGTAATCTTTGGAATTTTAACCACCGACAGCATCGAACAAGCCATCGAACGTGCCGGAACAAAATCCGGAAATAAAGGATTTGATGTGGCGGTTACTGCTATCGAAATGGTTAATTTACTGAAAACAATCAACGGATAATTTATAATTCAGTGACTAATAAATCTGAATACACATCAAAACACCTTGATTATACGTAAGTTAAAATTACATAATCATCAATTTGATGTGCATCGTTCATTTGATAAATTCCATCCACGAAATTTATAGTCATCTTTCGAACAAAATATTTTATCTTTGAAGCCTATATATTTTTAAAACTAAAATCATGGCATTAGAATTAACCGACTCCAATTTCGACGAAATCGTCTTAAAATCAGATAAACCAGTTATTGTAGATTTATGGGCCGTTTGGTGCGGACCGTGCCGGATGGTGGGCCCGATAGTTGAAGAAATTGGAAAAGAATATGAAGGACAAGCAGTAGTTGGAAAATTAGACGTTGATAATAATCCTGAAATTGCACGTCGTTACGGCATTCGGAATATCCCAACAATTCTTTTCTTCAAAAACGGAGAAATCGTTGACAAACAAGTAGGTTCTGTTCCAAAACAAGTTCTTGTCGGAAAACTTGAACCGCTTTTGTAATAATCTCTTTTATTTATTGCAGTTTGCTTTAGCAAACTGCAATAAATTCAATCCAAATGGCTTTAGCCGCATGCTTCAAGCTATAAAAACAAAAAAACCGATCAATTAAAATCGGTTTTAAAAATCTTTAGCAAATCGACCCTGATTAAAAAGGCATAAACGTTATCCCTACATGAACAGGATACATCTGAGGGCCCTTATCCGCAATAAATACTTTGTTTAATGAAAAATAGCCAAAAGCCTGAACCCATTTGTATCCGGCACGCAACTGAACACCAAAACGATATTCTTCGAGCAGGTTAATATCTTTATTTTTCTCAACGGAAACATAGCCTAAATCATTACCATTGGTATCAAAAGCCTTTCCTTTATAAAAAGTTTTGCTATCCATCAGAAGACCAAATTTAAATCCTAAGCCAAAACGAAAATCTTTCTCGGTTTTTAATCTTAGCTCCAGCGGAATATCAAAATAAGTGAAATTCATTTTGGTTCGGGCGGTTGAAATACCTGTTGGAATAGCGGTAAAATCAATAACATTTGCATGAATATCAGCAACATAATGATCTGTTGTATACAAATTTTCTGATGAAATACCCAATCCCGCAGCCACACTTAACCCTTTTTCATTTAATAGATGATTGTACATCCCAAACACATTAATACCCTGATTAATCGTCCGGGTTTCTACTCCTGTTGGCATGTTTAACCAAATACTGGAGTATAAATCGTAGCCTAAGGATACTTTTTTAACGGTGCTTTCGCTAACCTTCTGTCCAAAAACGCTTGAACCAATCAGTGCTAATACTGCTATAAATAAAGTTTTTTTCATTCGTGTTTTTTTTCATCTGTTTATAATTTGTTTTTTTTGTCAGATGGAACTCACATGCCCTATAATCATTGCTCAGTGCGTCTGAAAATTCTTTTAGGCATGTTCGTTTCATTCGTATTATAATGCACAAAGATGATTAAATTTTTTTACGGGTGTTCAGACAAATGCCTTAAATAGTGTTAAATATAAAAATTTAAACCCTTTGTGTGCAGCAAAGATAGGCTTTTTGCATTTTAGTTTGGCGAATTTGGGTTTTAAATTTTCGGATAGACTCAGGCAAATTTTTATTTAATATTGGATTTTAAAATTTCTAGTCTTTTTTAAATCATTTTGAAAATGAACAATATTATTACTTTTGCATAAAAATAAAAATCAGAATGAAGCGAATAGAGATTAAAACACTCTTAAATTCTACAAGCGTAGGTAGTGTTGTTAATGTAAAAGGATGGGTTAGGACAAAGAGAGCAAGCAAAAATGTTGCGTTTATTGCCTTAAACGATGGTTCTACAATACATAATGTGCAAATTGTGGTTGAAATGGATTCTATTGACAAAAATCTATTGGCTAAAGTAACCACCGGTGCTGCCATATCTGTTGATGGCGATGTTATTGCCTCGCAGGGAACTAATCAGCAGATTGAAGTCATGGCCAGAAATCTGGAAGTACTCGGCGAAGCCAATCCCGATGAATATCCGCTTCAGCCAAAAAAACATTCGCTTGAATTTCTACGCGAAATTGCGCATTTGCGTTTTCGCTCAAGTACTTTTGGTGCAATTACCCGCATTCGCCATTCCATGATATTTGCTGTACATCAGTATTTTACGCAACGCGGATTTTTTAATATCCATACACCTATCATTACAGGTTCAGATGCTGAAGGCGCCGGCGAAATGTTTCATGTTACCACACTCGATTTAAACAATCCACCAAAAACGGCAGAAAATGAAGTTGATTATTCGCAGGATTTCTTCGGAAAAATAACGAATTTAACGGTTTCCGGACAATTAGAAGTTGAAACAGCAATGCTGGGCATGTCGAAGGTGTACACTTTCGGGCCAACTTTCCGTGCCGAAAATTCAAATACTTCACGCCATCTGGCCGAATTCTGGATGATAGAACCCGAAGTGGCCTTTAACGATTTAATCGATAATATGGATTTGGCCGAAGATTTTTTAAAATACCTGATTCAATATGCCTTGGATAATAATATGGACGATTTGCTCTTTTTAAGCAATCGTCTGGCCGAAGAAGATATGAATAAACCTGAAAATCAGCGCTCTATGGAGCTGATTGAAAAACTTAATTTCGTCCTCAAAAACGAATTTGCCCGAGTTACCTATACCGAAGCCATCGAAATATTAAAGAATTCGAATCCGAATAAAAAGAAAAAATTTCAATATATAATCGAGGACTGGGGCGCCGATTTGCAATCAGAACACGAAAGATATCTGGTTGAAAAACATTTTCAAAAACCCGTAATTTTAACCGATTATCCGGCCAGCATTAAGGCTTTTTACATGAAACAAAGCGAGGATGGAAAAACGGTAAGAGCCATGGATGTGCTATTTCCTCAGATTGGTGAAATTATCGGTGGTTCGCAGCGCGAAGAAAATTACGACCGATTAAAACGACGAATCAATGAATTAGGAATTCCCGAACATGAATTGTGGTGGTATCTGGATA
>JAZDJM010000142.1:0-5468 GCA_043804305.1 Bacteroidota bacterium | reverse complement strand
AGCTCGGCGAAGCCAATTAAAAAACAAATTATAAACAGATGAAAAATCAAAATAAATTAAAAGCGGTCAACGATAAGATTGACGAAATTATTAATAAAGCAAAAGCGATGGAGTTGGCTAATCACGACAGAATTGGCTTAGTGCATCCTGTTTATCGCGAAAGCGCTATAAATCTGGTTCATTATCTGGCATTCAGAAGTTTTGAAATAGATACTCTACAAACGCAGCTGAAATATATGGGATTGCCTAGTCTGACAAATATCGAAGGGCATGTAATGTACAGCCTGTTTGCTATAAAATCGGTTATTAACTCCCTGCTCGGACTTCAAAAAATAGAGAAACAAAAAGGGACAATTTCAATTAAAAAAAGCGAAAAACAACTTAAAAAGAATACTAAACTTTTATTTGGCAATAAATCGAAGAAAAGACGAACACGCATTATGGTCACTCTGCCTTCAAGCGCTGCCGACGATTATTCAATGGTAAATGCTCTTATAGGTTTGGGGATGAATAGTGCCAGAATAAACTGCGCCCATGATGACGCTGCCGTATGGTCTAGAATGATTGATAATATTAAGCGAGCCAATACCAGTCAGCAAAAAAATTGCAAAATAATGATGGATTTGGGTGGCCCAAAATTGAGAACCGGCGCTATCAAACCTGGTCCCAAAGTTATTCATATCAAGCCTCAGCGCGATCAGTTGGGAGTGGCTACTGTAGCGGCAAAAATATGGATTGCACCACCTGATGTTAACCCACCCGACAATACAGCAGATGCAGTGATTCCCGTAGATGAACAGTATATGAGAAAAATTAAAAAAGGAGATGTACTTCTCTTTACTGATTCACGTGCTAAAAAATGCCAAATTCAAATCGAAAAAAAACAAGGCAATGGTAAATGGGGTTCATGCAACGACTCTGCCTATCTTTCCACAGGAACGGAATTGATCCTAAGCAAAGCGGTTGAGAAAGAAAATGCAAAAGAATTCGTAGGTGAGTTATTGCCTATAGAACAGCACATTGTGCTTTTCGTGGGTGATCAACTACTCTTGCATAGCGATCAACAAGCAGGCGAACCTGCAAAATACAATGAGGAAGGGAAATTAACCGACATAGCACACCTGTCGTGTACATTGCCTGAGATTTTTAAAGATGTAAAAAAAGGAGAATCCATTTTCTTCGACGATGGAATGATTGAAGGCAAAATTCAAGAAGCCTCTGAAAATGAGTTGTTGATTAAAATTACCAATGCCAGAAATACGGGCAGTAAACTGCGTGCGGACAAGGGAATAAATCTGCCTGAAACAAAAATCAGTCTGAGCGGACTTACCGAAAAGGATAAAAACGACCTTCAATTTGTAGCACAAAATGCAGATGTTGTGAATTTCTCCTTTGTAAACGATGAGAAAGATGTTCAGAAACTTCTGGATGAACTGAAAAATTATGAAAAATCAGTAGGAATTATTTTAAAAATAGAAACCCAAAAAGGATTTAAGAATTTACCGACTATACTTTTAAAAGGAATGCAGACCTACCCGATAGGCGTAATGATTGCTAGAGGCGATTTGGCCATAGAAACGGGTTGGAAAAACTTTGCCAGTATACAGGAAGAAATATTACGAATTTGTGAAGCAGCGCATATTCCGGATGTTTGGGCAACTCAGGTTTTGGAAAATCTGGCAAAAAAAGGCGTTCCTACCCGATCCGAAATAACGGATGCTGCTATGGCTCAAAGAGCTGAATGTGTCATGCTGAACAAAGGAATGTATATCGACAAGGCAGTGAAAATGTTGGATAAAATTTTGAGGCGAATGCAAAAATTTCAGGATAAAAAGGAAATCATGTTGCCTAAACTGACAAATCCCGAAATACTAACGATTTCACACGATAGATACAATGTTTAACAAATATCAACCTCTTAAATTAAAAAAACCCAAGATCAGTGTTTTTATTTTGCTCATGGTATTTGCGCGGAATTATACCGTACAGGCACAGCAAGATAGTTTAGTTCATTATTCTGTTTATCAGTTTAATCGAAAAATAGAAATTCCACTCAATCTTGTACACCATGCTCTAAACTATTCGAGCTATCAAATACTGCTTAGGAAAACGATTATAGATGAGCGAGAGCTAACAAATTTAAATGCGGATGATGTTTGGTTTTTCGACAGGCATGCCGCAAAACAGACCTATTCGCCCAAAACCCGCGAAAATGCATTAGTGGCTTCAGATCTGCTTATGAATGGAGTATTGTTGTTGCCTTTTAGCCTGCTGTTTAACAGGGAAATTAAATCAGATGCAATGGATATTCTCTTTTTGTATCTGGAAACACAGGCGGTAAACTTAAGTCTTTCATATGCAGGGCCTTTATTGACTAATCGCAAAAGACCTTTTGTTTACTACGAAGAAATACCCATAAGTGAAAAATTAAGGGCAGGCTCCACAGATTCCTTTTTTAGCGGACATACATCTTCAACAGCTGCAGCAACCTTTTTTATGGCTAAAGTGTATACCGATTATCATCCGGAAACAGCAGGCAAAAAATGGATTTTTTATACTGCGGCATTGGTTCCTCCCGTTTTTGAAGGTTATTTTAGGTATAAAGGTTTAAAACATTTTCCAACAGATATATTAATGGGCATAGCAGTAGGCGCTGCAAGCGGTATTTTGGTTCCTCATTTTCATCAAAAAGCCCTGAGAAAACAATCAAATATTACTCTGACACCCTATACAGGCTCAACTTCCGGAATTATTATGCAATATAAATTCTAATTTATGAGGATATGAAACGAATTATTCTGAAACGTTATCTGTTCCTAATGTTGTTCCTAATGAGCATAAGCACTCTATATGCGCAGAACAGCAATTATTTCAGAATATTATTTACAGGAAATACCAGTGATGGGACAATTGACACCAAACTACTCGGGCAATGGAATTCTTCTGCACATGATGAAGAAACCGAGGCACTTTTAATGCTGGGAAATATTTACAGTCCAAAATCACAACATTTTTCGGAGGAGCTTTATAGCGATACAAATATTCCCCTACTTATGGTTCCAGGAGAAAAGGAATGGTCAAACGGAGGGACATACGGGAAAACACTGGTGCAGGATTTAGGGAAAAAACTAAAAAAAGAATACAAGGGAACCTTTTTTACGCCGGAACCAGGTTGTCCGGGACCCAAAGAGGTGATAATCAATGATCATTTAGTTTTAATATTACTTGATAGTCACTGGTGGGTCCATAAATATGATCGCCGTTTTGCCAGATGTGGTATAGAGTCAAATTCCGATGTTATCATGCAAATTGAAGATGCCATCAAAAGGCATTATTCATCAAAGCATATTGTAATCGCAGCACATCATTCATTAAAAAGTTTTGGAAACAGCGATGGTTATTTTTCCATTAAGCAGATTACATTACAAGCACCTTATGTGTTTTACCGAAAAGTTTTAGGCGCAAGAACGGATAATCATCATCCAGATTATAAGAATTTTAGAAATGGAATGTTAAACATACTTGAAAAATATCCCAATCTGATTTATGTTTCTGCAGGTGATCAGAATCTACAATATTTCACGGATTCAAATACACATTTTATTGTTTCAGGCTCATTTACCAAAACAAAATATGCCAAGTCAGGCAAGGCCAAATATGCTTCTGCCGAAAAAGGCTTCGGACAATTGATTTTTTCAAACACCGGAGATTGTGAGCTGGTTTTTACCGGAGCCAAGGGAAGGCTTTATAAACAAACGATTTATCAGAGGCGTTTTGAATCAGAAAATACACTAAGCATTCCACGTGTTGAATATCAGGATAGTATTATCGTTAAAGCCAGTGAAAGATACAACAAATCGCCAAAAACATACTTTTGGTTGGGTAAGAATTATCGAGAAGTTTGGAATACTCCGGTAAAAGTAGCTGTATTTGATATCGGCACTAAAAAAGGTGGTCTGCAAATTATAGACAGGGGTGGCGGGCAACAAACGTTTTCGCTGCGTTTGGAAGCTAAGGATGGTAAACAATATGTTTTACGATCGATAGACAAAGAAGTGGAAGGCGCTCTGCCAAATGAGCTTAAAAATACGCTTGCAAAAAATATCGTGCAGGATCAGGTGTCAGCATCAAATCCTTATGCAGCAATGGTTGTCGCAAAGCTTGCTGAAAGTGCACAGCTCCTTCATTCGAATCCGGAAATTGTTTTTGTTCCAGATGATTTTCGATTTGGAATATACAAAAATGATGTGGCCAATAAACTGTTTCTTTTTGAAGAACGCCTGCAAGGCAACCAAATCGAAATGCCAAATTTCGGCCATACAAGCGAAATTATTTCAACAGACGAAGTCCTCAAAAGAATGGAAGATAAAAGAAATCACATTGTTGATGTTTCTTCAGTCATTAGGGCACGACTGTTTGATATTCTAATTAACGACTGGGACAGACACGATGACCAATGGCGCTGGGCCAAATTTAAAAGTGGGGATCGTTTCATTTATAAACCGATTCCACGTGATCGCGATCAGGCCTTTTTCGTAAATGAGGGCGTATTTCCCTGGATAGCAGCCCGCAACTGGATATTGCCGAAAATTCACGGCTTTGATGAGTATACTGAAAATGTTGCCGGCCAATATGCCTATGCCACCCGCTATTTTGATCAGACTTTCTTGATAAATGCCGATTGGATTGTATGGGAAAATGAAATTAATTCCTTACAGACTTTATTAAAACCTGAGCGGATAGACGCAGCTGTTCAAGCTTTCCCATCCGAAATTCAGCCATTATGTGCCGGAAAAACTGCCGAAATTTTAAAATCAAGGCTCAAAAACCTAAAAGCAATGGCGCGTCAGCTTTATGTTTCGCTCGCCAAAGAGGTTAGTATCACCGGTACCAATAATACCGATTTTTTCACTTTGAACATTATCAATGACACTACCCTTCAGCTATTAAATAGTTATCAATCGAAAGAAATGAATCAAAAAACAGAATTGTACAACCGTGTTTTTTATGCCGGTGAAACCAAGTTGATTCATATTTTTGGGCACGAAAAAGACGATAAATTTAATGTTTCCGGAAGTCACCACAATAAAATCCGGGTCAAGATTAGCGGTGATGAAGGCGATGATCAAATCATTTTTGAAAATAAGGAATCTCCTTTGTTCTTATCTATTTATGATAAAAAAAGCACAGATGTTTCGCATTCGCTGAAAAGTAGAATCCATACGCAATTTGATAAAGAGCAATTGGAATACAATCGAGAAGCATTTGAATATGATGTGGTGTATCCTTTGGCCGCATTTGGTTTCAATCAAGACGATGGCATTTTTCTTGGAGGTGGAGCGAGAATTAAAAAAAATTCACACCACCATTTTCAAGACTACAGGCTGTTAAGCAATTATGCATTCGATACAAAATCTTTTTATTTTCTTTTTGAAGGAAGTCATTTTTTCCCCCTAAATCATTTGGAC
>JAZDJM010000141.1:0-8380 GCA_043804305.1 Bacteroidota bacterium | reverse complement strand
TATATATTTCAAATGATTTATTCTGCTGCTGTTTCTTCAGTTGTGTCTGCAACTTCTTCATTTTCAGCTATAACTTCTTCTTCTGCAGATGCTTCGTCACCGGCAAGTTCTTTAGCTTTACGCTTGGCAATTTCAGCAGCTCTTGCTTCATTTACTTTTACTTCAGCATCTTTACGAGATTTCTCTTCAGTATGGGCATTTGTCGCTAAATTGCTTTTCTTGGCGTTTATTCTGGCATCTTTTTCTTTTAACCATTCGTTAAACTTAAGCTCAACTTGTTCTTCGGTTAATGCGCCTTTTAAAACACCTTTTATTAAATGGTTTTTGTAAAGAACTCCTTTATATGAAAGAATTGCACGTACAGTTTCTGTTGGTTCAGCACCAACTTTTACCCAATGTAATGCTCTTTCAAAATCAAGTTCTATGGTTGCAGGGTTTGAAATGGGGTCGTAGGTGCCAATTTTTTCAATCTTTCTACCATCACGTGGTGCACGACTATCTGCAATAACGATATGGAAAAATGGTCTTCCTTTTTTACCAAATCGCTGTAATCTAATTTTTGTTGGCATAATTGCTTAATTTTTAATTAATTAAAATATTCGTTACGAAAACGGCTGCAAATATCGTAATTATTCGTTGAATTAAGAAAATAAAACAGAAATAAATTTTTTATTTCCAGCCAATTAATTTCTCTAAAACAGTAGCGTTGAGTTCATGGCCGGGAAGTTGCGGAAATCCTTGCCAAACAACTATTCCATCCGGGTTTAGTACAAGTACATGTGGAATTCCCCTTACTTCCAGTGCTTTTTTAAATCTTGCCTGGGTGTCGTAAGCATTCGGATATTCGATTATTGGCGACTGCATTTTTAGAATTTTCTCCTTACTTTCATCACTAATTCCAATAATTACCAGTTTATCAGAATACTTATGATGCCATTCATTTAATTCCGGAATTGAACGTCTGCATGGTCCGCACCAAGTAGCCCATACATCAATTAAAACGAATTTACCTTTGGTTTTTGGAGCCTCAATTATCCAGCCTTCGGTGTGAAGTGCCGGCGCTTTTTTTCCAATGAAATTTTTTGCATAAATTTCTTTTTCAGAGGTTTGAGGATTTTCTTGTGCGTTTGCGTTCATTAAAACAGAAAGTGAAATAAGCAAAACAAGCGTGATAAATTTATTATTCATTTTATAATAAGTTTAAATTTTTTGGCAAACATAATTAATTCATGCATAAAAATGCTTGTATCTCATTTTTTGCAGTGTTTTTAACACTTTGTTCTCAAATGGATAAATTGCTTTACTTTTGCCGAGTAAAAAATGCTTGTGTAATTAAAAATTAAAAAATGAAAATAGGCAAAAACAAGGTTATTTCAATGACTTACATTCTGAGTAAGGAAAATGTACATGGTGAACTCATTCAAGAAGTTACTAAAGATAAGCCTTTTGTTGTTTTGTTTGGTGCCGGTGCCTTACTGCCCAAATTTGAAGAAAACCTTGGTGGATTATCAGTTGGCGATTCCTTTGGTTTTTCGTTAAGCAGTGCTGATGCTTATGGAGAAAAATCTGATGAAGCCATTGTTGATTTGGATAAAAGTATTTTTGAGGACAATGGAGAAATTGATTATAATTTCCTTAAAATTGGCGCAAACATTCCTATGCAAAATGAAAACGGACATCATTTAAACGGTCATGTTTTGGAAATTGCTGAAAGAACGGTAAAAATGGATTTTAATCATCCTTTGGCAGGACAGGCTTTATATTTTACAGGCGAAGTATTGGATGTGCGAGAAGCTAGCCGCGAAGAGCTAAGTCATGGTCATGTTCATGGCGATGGCGGGCATCATCATTAAAATACCATTTAGAATTATTTAGAAGGAGATGTTTGAAGAAATTTGAACAGCTTTTTTATGATATTCGTAATTCTAGTCGAACTATTCATCCAATTGTTAATGCTGACTATAATTTCGCCATTTTTCTAAAGCTAAAATCATATCTTCGGGAAGAGATGATTCAAAAAAGAGTTTTTCACCAGTTCGCGGATGAATAAATTGCAAACTTTTTGCATGCAATGCCTAGCGAGGAATCATCGTGAAACAATTCTATACAATAAACCTACCTCAATAATAATATTTAATCCGACATTATATATCCTATTTTTCAGTAAATTAGCTGTCTATTATATCAAAAAATAAAATATTAATATGAAATTAAATTAGTTCGCTATAGTAAGCTATTTTTGGAAGCCATTAATTTGAGTATAATGCCTAAAGAAACGTTTAATATTTTTTACACTTGGCAATCTGACATAAATCAGAAAGCAAATCATTATTTTATAAAAGATTGTATAAATAAGGCTCTTTCAGAATTAAAAAAAGAAAACAATATTACATTAGTTCCTAGATTGGATAGTGACACTAAGGGAATGATTGGTAGTCAGAACATTAGTGACTATATTTTAAATAAAATTGATGCTTCTCAAGTATTTATTGCTGACATTACTATTATAAATTCAAACCCTGAAGATAAAATTCCTAATAAAAGATTAACTCCAAATCCAAATGTTTTATTTGAACTTGGCTATGCAGTAAATCGACTTTCATGGAATCGAATAATTTGCTTGAATAACGAAGCTTTTTCCACAATTAAACAAATGCCTTTTGACATACAACAAAATCGTATTTCCCAATATAATTACAATGGTAAAGAGAATAAAGATGATGCTCAGGTGAGCTTAGTTATTCTACTAAAAAAGGCAATCAAAGATATTATTAAAAATCATGACTTTTTAATTGAGAAAGAACATCAACAAAATATTTTTCAGCATGATATAAAAATATTCCAAGGCTTTAATACGATTCTTAAGAATACAAATTTCATTGATTTCTTTGAACATATAAGCAGTTGTCAAACTGTATTAAGTAATGAATATGTTTTGATGGATAAGCTTTATTTCTATTTAACAAATGATGACAATCAATTTTTAGTTTCAGAAATTAATATTGATTCTTTAGAATTAGCATCAGCAATTAATAAGGCACATAGAACCTTAGGTAATACACTATTTGCAAATCAGATTCCTAATTCTATTTCTGGCATCTCTGATCAAAAACATCAAATCGTATGTAGTCTTCCTAGCGACATTGCAAGATTCAAAACATTTGAAGAATTTGAAATTAAAAGGGACAATAGCATAAATAGAAACAATAAGGCAATTTTAAATGCAATTAGTAAATACAAAATATTTAGACTAACAGTTAAAAAACAGCTTTTTATTTGAAAATAAATATACAAACGACTTAATTATATTGGTAATTATTAAGTAAATCAATAATTAATATGGAACCTCAAGTGATTTTTAATAACATTAAAGAAAAAATTATCGAAAATTTGAACCAAGCAAAATTTTCAATTTATATAGCAGTCCCATGGCTTACAGATAAAGATATAAAAGATATTATTTTGAAAAGAGCAGGCGAAAATATATCCATTGAAATAATTATGCTCAAAGACGACATAAATTTTGAGGACAAAGAATTTATATCATCTATGGAACAGTACAATTCCAAGTTATATATTTACAATTCATCCAGCAACCTTATGCACAATAAATTCTGTGTTATTGACAATAAAATACTAATTACCGGAAGTTATAATTGGACATATGGTGCGCAAAAAAATTATGAAAATTTACAAATATATTCTGGACACTATGAAATCACAGAAATGTATCTGATTGAATTTACTAAAATAAAAAAGGAATGCATTTCAGCACAAAATGCATTTGCAAATATTTCTAAACCAAATTATACAAAACCTATTATAGAAGAGTTAATTGATGCTTTCCCAAACTATTTTCAAGCTTTAATTCTAAAATATTATCCTTTAAAGTTAAATTTTATTAAGCAGCATTTTAAATCCAAATCATATAGGAATCAATATTACAATGTTTGTGAAAATAAGAGTATTAATTGGGATGAAAATTACCTTGATTATTTATATAGTCAGGATACAGGAATAAACGATTGGATAAAGCTAGTAGAAAATAATGCAATAGACTGGAAACCCAATTATATTTCAAAATATTATGACAAATTATCTGAACACCAAAATTTAGGATATGGTGACAGTATGCGTGTTATGGCTAGATTTGGAAAAAACTCAAACATAATATGGTCTCAACTCTTAGTTCAAAAACTAAAAGGTGAATTCTGGGAAATGGATCGTCGTGGATTTCAATATTTTCCTGAAAAATACAGATATTGGAATAAAGATAAAATCAACCACCATCTTTCTGAAATTCAAAAAGAAATTTCGAATTACAAGATAATAAAAAAGAAAAATGAATATACATTTGATGGACAACTTTCATTAATTCAATTAAAACTAATAGATTTGTATAAAAACAGCTATTGGCCTCAAGATTCTTTTGATCTATTTTTTAGTCTTTTACTTGAAATTATAAATGGCATCGATCTAGAAAGATCGATTAAATTTAATCTTTCATCGATGAATATTCCAATATCCCCGGCACAAATTGATAAGGTAGTAGAACATTGGAATTGGGATAAACTTGTTTTGAATAAAAATATTAATTGGAACTACGATTTAATAAAAAAGTACGAAAAAATGTTTACAGATAAAACATGGGAAAATTTAAGTCTTTGCCATGTAAAACTTTCCAAAAATGAATTTATTGAATTATATGACAGAATTTCTAATAATCTCGTCCTTGTAATTCATAATTGGGAAATTCCCATTGATGAATCTCTTTTTGAAAAATATTTTAATATATTTGACAATCAAAAGATGCAACAGTTGTCTAAAAGTATGCTAGGTAGTAAATATGTGCTTTGGAATATTAATTTATTCAATAAAGTTCTGAATTTTTACTTTCAAGAATTGCCAAAGAGGGAAGAAGATATTCCTGATATTATTTATATATCTTCTTACAAACCGTATTCCAGTAATCTATGGATTTTTATAAACAGCCATTTTAAATTTAATGATGAAAATATAGATGATACATTCTTAAAATCTATTAATTAATTTAAATCAATCTAATCATTAATCTGTACATGCTGACTATAATTTCGCCATTTTCCAACACCAATCTAAGATCTTCCGGCAATTCAGACTCAAAAAACAAGGTTTTACCGGTGCCGGGATGAATAAATTTTAAGCTTTTGGCGTGCAAGGCTTGTCGCGGAATGATTTCGAAACAATTTTCGATAAATTGCTTATATTTCGAAAAAGTAGTTCCTTTTAAAATTTGATCGCCACCATAACGGGCATCGTTAAAAAGCGGATGGCCAATAAATTTCATGTGTGCCCTAATCTGATGGGTACGGCCGGTTTCCAACTGACATTCAATTAGGCTTACATAACCGAATTTTTCCAATAGGCGATAATGGGTTACGGCATGTTTTCCGGTTGATCCATCAGGAAAAATAGCCATTTGCATCCGGTTATTGGGATTGCGTGCAATATGCCCTCTGATTGTTCCTTCATTTTCTTCAAAATTACCCCAAACCAAAGCCTGGTATTTACGCTCTATGCTGTGATCGAAAAACTGTTTGGCCAATTGAGCCTGAATCGTTTCATCTTTTGCCACGACTAAAATACCCGATGTGTCCTTGTCGATACGATGAACCAGCAAAGGTTCTACAGTTTCATTACCGGATTCCTTAAAATGGTATTTTAAACCATGCAATAAAGTTCCGGTATAATTGCCATGGCCGGGATGAACAACTAATCCGGCTTGCTTTTCAATCACAATGATATCCTTATCTTCAAACAATATGGTTAAAGGGATATTTTCAGGAAAAATGCTTGTATCCCTCGGAGGTTCAGGAAGAACAATGGTAATGAGATCGCCGGGTTTTACCCTGTAATTCGGTTTTACGGCAGCATTATTCACCAAAATATTTCCTGCTTTGGCTGCCTGTTGAATTTTATTGCGCGTCGCATTTTCAATACGAAGCATCAGGTATTTATCTATCCGAAGCAGCGATTGGCCTTTATCTACCTGAAAACGAAAATGTTCGAACATTTCCGACTCAATATCCTGCAATTCATTTTCGTCGTCGAAAGTATTCACTATTGATTCTTGATTAATTTTTGGCTGATTATTTGTCCGCTGTGTAGATTTTCAAATTGTATTACATATACACCTCTTTGCAAGAAATCAAGATTCAATTCCTGTTGCCAATTTGAAGAATAAACCAATTTTCCTACCAAGTTATAAATGCGAATAAAATAGGTTTGGCCGCTTTCAGACAATACGGTCAGATTAGTAGATTTTAATGGATTGGGAAAAATTTGAATTTCAGAATGCATCTGCTGTGTTGTATTCGGGATTAATCTGTAGTTCGAAAAAACAGGCCGTATCATTAATGAGCCTTGGTAAATACTTTTAAACCAGCCGATTCCGGCATTATAGTATAAACTTTCCTTGGGCGAATAGGATAAATCAAAACCAACATTCAAATTGTTTTCGCTAGTTTGACTGAATCCGACGAAAAACTCATTTGAAACAACAACCAGTTTATTGATTGGATATTCTGCAAATCCGTCATGAACATCTGCTTGTTTAACTTGCTCGAGCGATTCGTATAGAAGCACTTCTGGGTCAAGGCTTTTCCATACTTTTAGATAGAAGTTTTCTTCGTTTTTGATCAGGGTGGGATTGAAATAAATTTTCATTTCCGTTAAAGTATCGGCCATGTTGAGTTTAAATTTCAGGGCAGCGCTGTTTCCGGCAGCACTTAAACCATAGCCTGCTTCCGAACTTCCATCGTCGTAAGCAAAATAATCGTTAAAACTCTGCTTTTGGATAAGTGTATCTCCAATGGAGTTTTCTGTGGAAAGTGGAATGGATTTAACAATATGTTTTATTGTGTATTCTTTTGAACTATCCGGATGGAGCGCAAAAAAAGAAATTACTTTTGGATCTTTAAACCTTGGGAAACTGGAATAACCGTCAAAAATGAACGGATTTATGCTCGCCGAACCACCATTATAGATGGAATCCTGCAAACTTTGGTCAGATATGGTGTATTGATAAGTGGCTATATATGGAATTGCATCAAGATTTGATATCAATACAGAATGTAAACTATCTGCCATCGAATTGGTTGGATCGTTTTTATATTGATTGTAAGGCATGCTTCGGTAAAGCTTTAGAAATGAAGGCGGTAAATTTACAAAGTTGAGTTTCTTGGCGTAAATATCATTTCTGTTTCTATCAATATCGAGCCTTACAAAATCAATGTTCCATTGATCGGAATTGCTTTGCCAGGAGGTTTGTACTGAACTGGCCAAACTGGCGTAATTGTAAAAACGTAAGCGAAAATCTGATCGGTAAAAAAGTAGGCTATCGGTTATTGGTATTAAAACTTGTTTACAATAGGTATTGTTCTCTTCAAAAAAACTTTCTAAAGACTGGCCTTTGGCCGACCAAATGCGATACCACAATTGATCTCTTCCCGAATAAAATTCGAGTACTAACGAATCGCCAGGTTCAGGTTCGTTGCCCATGCCCTGAGGTTGATAATAAAAACTAAGATAAAGTGAGTCGGCTTTAACTATTGGCCGGCTTGGAGTTTTCAAACTATCCAGACGAATGGCATTTGAAGTCAGATAGTCAGCAATGAAACTAAAGCTATTGGCATGTTTGTAAACGGATCCTGTTTCATTCAGGGCGTCGAAGGTGGCTACACCTAAATTAGCCGGAAATTTTTGAAAAGAAGTATTGACAAAAACGTAATTATCAGCCCAGAGAATTTGATTGGGTTGAAATTCATTTTGCTTAAAATCGTCGAAAAAGGGCAAAAAAATACTGGTTTCAACTGTTGATTTGAAGGATGTATGCTTAGTGAGTTCAATATTCTGATTTAAACCCAATAATTTTTCCTGAGCCGGAAGTTGACAAGCTCCAATAATTAGAACAAATAAAATCCAATACCTTTTGTTCATTTCAATTAAAAATCATTGTACTCCAAATTCAACAATGCGCTATCAATACTTTGTACGTTTAGCCTAGAAGTGTCAGACCTTAACCTAGAAACCAGAGAATCGAATTTGAAATTGACTCCTGAACGTAGCACAATCCGAACTGCATCACCCAAAAACAAACTCTCTTTTTGGTTGGAATAAGGGTATTGCTGATAAACCCGTAAATCATCACGCGAACGGCCAAGCGTATCGGCACCTCCAAAATTTAAACCCGATTTTAAGATTAATTCGCGTGCATCTTCAGCCATTTTTCCAATTAAAAAAGGTACATAAACACCCGCAGGATTATATCCGTTGCCGATAATCAGGTTAATGGGCGTTCCGACATGCACAAGGGTATCTGGGGCGTTGGCGCGGATTAAGA
>JAZDJM010000140.1:0-4447 GCA_043804305.1 Bacteroidota bacterium | reverse complement strand
CGGCAAGTTTATCCAGAAATTCATTGCTGTTTAATCCATTTAAATCTTTTACTACACGATTATAATCGATTATTTTTAGCTGATTATCAGGAAAATGTACGGCTAAAAAATAATTAAACTCTTCTTGTCCGGTATAATTTGGATTTTCTCTTCGTTTTTCAGCACCAACAAGAGCTGCTGCTGCTGTCCGGTGATGGCCATCGGCAACGTAAGTAAAGGGCACTTTTTCCGCAAAAAGTTCTTCCAGTTTCTTATTGGTTTCGTCATTATATATCACCCAAAAATGATGGCCAAATCCGTCGTTTGCTACAAAATCGTATTCAGGTTTTTGATTTTTTACAATAGTATCAACAATTGTATCAATTTCTTTTACAGCAGGATAGGCAAAAAATACTGGCTCAATGTTTGCGTTGTTTATTCTAACATGAATCATCCGATCTTCTTCTTTATCAGGTCTGGTAAGTTCATGTTTTTTTATAATTCCATTCAGATAATCATCAACTGAGGCTGCACCAACAATTCCGTATTGGGTGCGTCCATCCATGGTTTGAGCATAAATGTAAAATTTTGATGTTTTATCCTGAACCAACCAATTGTTCTTTTTGAATAAATTGTAGTTTTCAACAGCTTTATCGTAAACTTCCTGTGCATGCACATCAATTCCTTCCGGACAATCAATTTCAGAGCGGGTAATATGCAATAAAGAATACGGATTATCTTTTGCCATTGCGGCAGCTTCTTCCGAATTCATAACATCGTAAGGCAATGCCGCCAGTTTTTGAGCTATATCAATAGCCGGACGGTAGCCTTTAAATGGTTTTAAAATGGCCATAGTTTAAATCTGATTTTATAAAATAAAATAAATAATTAATAAGAATTAGGTGAATCATCATCTTCATCTTCATCAAAACCTGGACGGCTTGAAGGGTTACTTGCCGGATTATCGCGTTGGATGGACCCGATTAGTGCCCCAAGCATTTTGGTCAATTCCATCAAGTAATTCCTGCTTATTTCTTCTTCTTCCGCATTAAAATACTCGAGTTTTACACAGGCTGAAGTAAACATTACACACTGTCGTATAGCGGTTTTTGCTTCTTTCAAATGAAATACAAATTGCGATTTGCTCTTTGAAGAGCCTTCTGCAATTTTTGCAGAAATATTTAAGGCAGTTTCAGAAAAACCCCTGATTAAATGATTTTTTTCTGCGTTGGATATTGTTTCGGTATTTGTTTGAACCCAAATGAAATAATCCAATGCTTTTTGATATACTCGTAAATCTTCGAAACGAAAAAACGACGGAGAATAACCAGAGTTGTTCATAGTTTTAATTTTAGATGGTTATGGAAATGAGCTATAATATGCGTTAATTTATTTTGTTTAGTTTAGTTCACTTTGTAGCGCGTATTTCCATCCTTTAAAAATCCAATAATTTGTTGCGCTGCAGCAACACCGGCATTTATATTGGCTTCCGACGTTTCTGCTCCCATTTTTTTGGGTGTAAAAAAGTATCTGCCATCAAAATCCTGTGCAATCTTTTCTTTGCAATCCGGTGCAATGTCGCTAAGATACGTAAAATCAATTCTATCTGCAAATATTTTTAATAAATCTGCTTCATTAATTACTTCTTTTCTTGCAGTATTTACTAAACACGCACCTTGCGGCATCATTTTTAGCAATTTATAATTGATAGAATTTTTAGTTTTTTCGTTTGCAGGTATATGCAAACTAATGTATTGACATGTGCTGTATAATTCTTCAACCGTATGCAATACCTTAACGCCATCTGCCAGGATATCAGCATCTTTTATAAATGGATCGTAAGCATAAACTTCCATTCCGAATCCTTTAGCAATTGTTGCTACATAACGTCCAACATTTCCATAGGCATGAATGCCAATGGTTTTGCCACGCAATTCAGAGCCCGATTTTCCTTTAAACTGATTTCTTGCCTGAAAAATCATCATCCCAAAAACCAATTCAGCAACAGCATTTGAATTCTGCCCGGGTGTATTCATTACCACGACTTTTTTTTCAGTTGCAGCAGCAAGATCAACATTGTCGTATCCGGCACCGGCACGTACAATAATTTTTAAATTTTTGGCTGCATTTATTACTTCCTGTGTTGCTTTATCACTTCTGATTATCAATGCATCTGCATCTTTAACCGCCGATAACAGTTCTGAAGCGTCAGTATATTTTTCCAAAGTGGTAAAATTGAATCCTGCATCTTCAACGATTTGTTTAATTTGATTTACTGCTTTGGAGGCAAATGGTTTTTCAGTTGCGACTAGTACTTTCGTCATGATTTATTTTTTTATTTGCTTAATGTTTTGATTCAAATTCTTTCATTAAATTAACCAATGCTTCAACACTTTCCAGCGGAAGTGCATTATAGGTCGAAGCTCGGAATCCGCCAACCGAGCGATGGCCTTTTAGTCCTAATAATCCATTGGCAGAAGCTAAATCGAGAAACTCTTTTTCAAACTCCTCGAACCCATCATTCATCACAAAACAAATATTCATACGCGAACGATCGGCTTTATCGGTAACTGTTCCTTTAAACAACTTATTACGATCAATCTCATCGTAAAGCATTTGCGCTTTTTTGATATTCATTTGCTCCATAACCTCAACACCACCAAGCGATTTTAACCAGCGTAATGTTTGAAGCGCTGAAAAGATAGGTAATACCGGCGGAGTATTAAACATGGATTCCTTATCGATATGCGTTTGATAATTCATCATAGTGGGAATAGGCCGATCTACTTTTCCAAGAATATCGTTTCTGATAATAACAAAAGTAACTCCGGCAGGAGCCAAATTCTTTTGAGCGCCACCATAAATTAAGGCATATTTTGATATATCAACCGGACGGCTAAAAATATCTGAAGACATATCGGCAACCAAAGGAATTTTGCAATCAATATCTTCTAATATTTCTGTTCCATAAATGGTGTTGTTTGTTGTAATATGGAAGTAATCAGCATCTTCAGGTACTTTATATCCTTTTGGAATATAGTTATAAGTCTTATCTTTTGAAGAAGCAACTTCAACAACCTCGCCAAAATATTTGGCTTCTTTTAATGCATTATTGGCCCATGTTCCTGTATTTAAATAGGCTGCTTTTTTATTCATAAGATTAAATGGAACCATAAGGAATTGAGTACTTGCCCCGCCACCTAAAAAGATAACACTGTAATTATCCGGAATATTCAATAATTCTTTAAAAAGCGATTGAGCCTCTTCAACGACTGCCACAAATTGTTTACTCCGGTGAGAAATTTCCAATACAGATAATCCGGTACCTGCAAAATCCTGTATTCCTTTAATCGTTTCATCAATAGTATACTGAGGCAGAATAGACGGACCTGCATAAAAATTATGTTTTTTCATGGATTTAATGTTTTAATGTCAATTATTTTAGCAGTACAAAATTAGGTATTATTCGTTTATTAATTAACAGTTTTTATTAATTAATTAGATTTAAAAAGCAGGTTGATTTTATTTATATTCCTGCAAATTGATAAGCCTGAAATCCAAAAGAACGTTTAAATTAATGATTTGTAATAGAACGAAGCTTCTGATATTACCTGAATTTTGTTTTCGGAATATAAGGCTTAGCAGATAAATTTAAAACTTTTAATCCACCACCGAAAGTTTAGTTATAATTTTTCTTTTAAAGCAGAATTTTTAAAATGGATTGCATAAAACAATGAATACAATTTATATTTGGCACTTGTGAAATTTCAGAAATTCATGTAGGTTTGTATAATTATTCTAATAAAAATTTTGATTATGAGTCATACTATTGAAGTGTCGGGTACTTTAACAAAAAAAGAATCACTGGTATCTGTTAATCCGGAAATCAGTAATAACCATTTAATTCTTGAAACTTCACATGCATTTCCTGGATATCATGGTATAGTTCCGAAGGAAGAAATTCCGGGGTCCTTGTTTTTAATTACAAAAAGGGCTTATACCAAAGAAACAATTTTACGCTCTGCATTGGCTTTCGAAAAATCCTTTAAAATGGATCTGGATATGGTTCCTTCAGAAATTACTTTTCAGAATAATGAGGTTTCAGCCATTCGTATCAAAGGCTTAAGCAATTATGCTTTTCTGCCGGAATTAATGCACGCTCTGTTCGATGAGGGATATCGCTTCCATAAACACAGAATAGTTAAAGAATTTCCGAGTATAATTAAAGTTAATAAAGAATTTTTATTGGCTGAATTGGAAGATGGATTTTACCACGATCAAAAAGACAAACAGACCTTTTTCTTTTCTTTAAAGAATGAAGTTAAGTGGTATGCTTTTGAGAAAGCAATTACTGAATTAAAATATAATGTAAGTGATAATAATTTTGATGCCGCAATAGCAACTTTTTACCGGGTTGATGGATTGGTTGATTTGGTAAGGATATATAAAAAAGATATTTCGTTGAACG
>JAZDJM010000139.1:0-2871 GCA_043804305.1 Bacteroidota bacterium | reverse complement strand
CATGTTCGTGATGTCTTTTAAAAGGGAATCAGGTGAGAATCCTGAACAGTTCCCGCTGCTGTAATGCCTGATCCGTAACCAACGGATGAAGGTTTAGCCAACAAAACCACTGTCCGTCAACCGACGAATGGGAAGGAAGGCTAGACCGGGACAAGTCAGAAGACCTGCCATTTGAATACAATATTTAATGCTTTCGGTGAAAAGGCAATAAGTAATAGATGAAAATCATATTACCTTTTGTAATTCCGTTGTTTAGATGTTGTTGGTTTTTAATGCTTTAAAATCAATAAATGCTAAAAAAGGTATTGTTCGGTCTGTTTTGCTGTTTTCTCGCACAAGGAATTCTTGCGCAAGATCAGATTGATACAAGCATCTTGCTAAAAGAAGTGAACATAAATTCCTATCGCTTTAATCAATTTACCGATGGCAATAAACAGCAAAAAATAGATTCCTTATTAAAAGCAAGTTATTTTGCGGCTTCACTGGCCGAAGCCTTAAACGGGCTTACTACCTTATATTTAAAATCTTACGGAATTAGTGGAAATACAGGAATTAGTTTAAGAGGAACAGGTTCTGCGCATACAGCTGTTTTGTGGAATGGAATAAATCTTCAGGATCCTTTAAACGGATTGGCAAACTTAGAACTCATTTCACTTCAAGCCATTGATAATGTAAATCTACAGTATGGAGGCTCGGGTGCGCTTTTTGGAAGCGGTGCAATAGGCGGCGCCGTTATTTTACAAAGCCAGGCGAAATTTGAGACCGGTTTAAAAGCTAAATTAAGTTCTGGCTTTGGTAGTTTTAATTCGTATTTTGGTCAAACTTCTGTAGAATGGGGCGGAAAAAATTTAGCGACTTCCTGGCATTTTTTTTACAATCAGGCTCAAAACGATTTTCCTTTTGAGAACACCCAACAGTTTGGCCATCCTAAAATCAGGCAAAGCAACGCCGCTCTAAAATATTTTGGTACTAATCAGGATAATCAATTCAGATTAGCTGATAACCAAAAGATTAACACGCATTTGTGGGTTCAAAAAACAGAACGTGAATTACCTCCAAACATGACCATGTTGCTGAGTAAGCAAAAGCAAACGGATGAAGCAATCCGGTTTACGGCAGATTATTCCTTGGTTAAAACCAGATTTGATTTCATGGTCCGGTTTGCATTCCTGAATTCCAGGCTCATTTTTAATGATTCATTGAACGGTATTTTTGCAGAACACTTTTCGCGTAGTTTTTTAACGGAGGCCGAATTTAATTTTAAAATCAGGATCAATCACCTGCTCAATTTTGGAATTCATAATCGGATTGATTGGGCCAAGTCTGAAAGCTTTTTAAAGAATCATAAGCTCAACACTTTAGCTTTTCTTTTAAACTACAAATACGTTAATGCAAATAAAACACTCAAAATTTCAGGAAGTATAAGGCACGAATGGATTGATAATAAATTCATCCAGCCGAATCCCAGTCTTGGCTTGAATTATGAAATCACTAAAAATATTTCTTTGTCGTCGAAAGTTTCTCGTAATTACCGCAAACCTACTTTTAACGATTTGTACTGGCAAGATGGATTTTCAAGAGGAAATTCTGGTTTATTGCCCGAAACGTCCTGGGCCGAAGACCTTGCTTTTCTTTATCAGGGGCAATTAAACAAAAGCAGTTTCAAACTTAGTGTAACCGCCTTTTCCATCTATGTTAAAAATCTTATCCATTGGATTCCGCTTGAAGGAATTTGGACGCCGCTAAATCAAAAAGAAGTTTGGTCGCGCGGAATTGAGACCGATTTTAGCTTTCAGCATCCAATAAATGCGGGTAATATAAAATTTGATTTCCATCATGTTATCAATCCTTCTACATTGAAGAAAGTTGCAGAAAATGAATCGGAAGCAAATCTTAACAAACAGCTGATTTATACACCAAAACACCAATTGAAAGCTGTTTTTCGCTATCAGAATTTACATGGATGTATTTCCGCTGAGCAGATTTTTGTTGGTAAAAGGTTTACTATCAGCGATAATTCATCCGAATTGGCGCCTTATCATTTAACCAATATTATCATTTTCAGAAATTTCAAAATGAATGTTCAGCATTTGGGAATAAGCTTCCGTTTAAATAATTTATTCAATCAAGCCTATCAGAGCATGGAAAATTATGCACTTCCGGGCCGAAACTATCAATTCAATATTCAATTCAAAATCAACTAAAATGAGAAATCCTCAAAAAAATGTTCTTTTCCTTCCATTGCTTTTTGCAGTCCTTATTTCATCTTCATGTACAAAAACGAAGGAAAACCCTGATTACGGAAAATATGGAGAAGGAGTTTTAATTAGCAATGAAGGCACTTTTAATTCAGGGAACGGAACAGTAAGTTATTATAATACAGAAAATGACTCAGTTATTAACGATATTTTTAAACTAGAGAATGGACGCAATCTGGGAGATGTGGTTCAATCGGTTAGCCGGATAGGAGATTTTGTTTTTATTCAGGTGAATAATTCACATAAGATTGAAGTGGTTGATGGAAAAAGTTTTGCAGAAAAAGCGGTCATTAAAAATTTGACTCAAGTCAGATATGCTATTGGAAATGAACAAAATGCCTATGCAACTGCCTGGGGAAAGTGGGGAGCGGACGGCAAAGTTTATTTTATAGATGTTAAAACGCTAAAATTGACAGATTCAGTTTCAACAGGACTTGGTCCTGAAGCCATGCTGCTGTTTAACGATAATCTGTTTGTCGACAACAGCGGAGTCTACACTTACGAAAATACGATTAGTTTAATTAACACCTTAAATAAATCTATAATAAAAACGATAACCGTTGGTGCTAATCCAAAATCTTTGGTTTTGGATAAAAATCAGAAATTGTGGGTA
>JAZDJM010000138.1:0-4090 GCA_043804305.1 Bacteroidota bacterium | reverse complement strand
GTGTCTTCATTATGAACTAGTCCTTTAACGTATAAAATATCACGTGTTTTTGATTCGGGACTTTGCGGGAAATTTATCGCAATTGCTTCATGATCAATTACATTAAACACTTTTGGATTATATAGCATTGCCACATCTATTCCTCTTGCATCCGGCGATTCTTCATGGATAATCCGATAATCAAATTTGGCAAAAGGCGAATCGTAAACCAACTGCTTGAGTACAAATCTATTTTCTATTTCACAAAGGCCAATGATGGCTGGTGGTTCTGTGCCACCAACTGCCATGATTGTTTTATAGATATTATTCCTTTTTTTTAAAAAGCGTGTATAATTCCAGTTACGAAGCCCTTGAGGTAAAAATTCATTATCGTTGGTTAAGCTATCATCAAACGAATCAAAATAGTTTTCAACATTATAGAACATTAGTTTAAAAGAAGTTTCTTTTTTTTTGACCGAATCAACGGATTGCGAGAAGAGAATGCTCGTAATGTAAAAGATGAACAGTGTAACTAAAAGTAATTTACTGTTTCCGGCATGATTTTTTAAAAGTGGAATTATCATAAATCCAGTTTAATGAAGTATTGCTAATAGTAATTCCAAATCTCGGTATGAAAGATTAAATGATTCTCCAATTTCTTTATCAGTAATTACGCCATTATACATATATACACCTGCTCTAAATCCCTCATTGCTTCTTAAAAGCTGATCTACTCCTCCTTCTTCGGCAATTTGCAATATAACCGGCATAAAAATATTGGACAAAGCCATGCTGGCAGTCCTTGGAACTCCCGATGCAATATTGGGCACTCCATAATGCGTTACACCAAATTCCTGATAAACCGGCTCATCGTGAGTGGTTTGCCTGGAAGTTTCGAAGATTCCGCCCTGATCAATACTTATATCGATTATAACTGCACCTTGTTTCATTTTCTGAATCATATAGGCCGGAACGATAAATCCCGGATTTCCTTTTTGCCGGCGCATTGCCCCAAGAACTACATCTGCAGTTATTAAGGCTTCTTCAAGTATTTTAGGCTGTAGAACTGAGGTGAAAATTTTATTTAATATATTGCTTTGCAATCGCCTTAAGCGGTAAACAGAATTATCAAAAACTTTTACATTTGCGCCCATACCAATAGCGGCTTTCGCTGCATTTTCGCTAACAGTTCCGGCTCCAATAATTACTACTTCAGTAGGTTTTAAACCGGGAATGCCACCCAGCATGCTTCCATTTCCGTATTTGTGATGAGCCAAATACTTGGCTGCAATGTGCAGGGAGGAATTTCCAACGATTTCGCCCATTGAACGAATAATTGGATAAGTTCCGGTATTATCTTTTATTTTTTCGAAGGCCAAAGCCGTAACTCTTCTTTCGGTTAATGATTGAAAGTAGTTTTTATCCCTCGATAAAAGTTGAAGAGTTGTAAATAAAGTATTATTTTTTCCCAAAGCTAAAATCTCGTTATCATTTAAAGGAGAGACCTTTAATATAATATTTGCCTTAAGCAATTCTTCTTTTGATTCAACCAATCGGGCGCCTTCATTGCTGTATTCAATATCCTTAAAATGAGATGCAATGCCTGCTCCCTGTTCAATAAGTATTGTATGGCCATTTTGAACAAGTAATCCAACAGCATCCGGACTTAAACATACTCTTCGTTCAGTTTCACTATTCTCCTTCAAAACAGCAATGGTCAAATTGGCCTTTTTTGGTAAAAAAGCAAGTTTTTCTTCTTTAGGAATTAATTTTGATGATTGCGGGAAATTGGAAATGTTTTGTTCGTTTGATGCCATAATCTTAAATAATTTAATGTGTTTACACTTCCCACGAAATTGTCCGTAATTCGCTTGTATCTTCCGAAATAATGCTAACGTATACGCACATTTCAGGCAAAAGGTTCTCAATTTTTTCAGGCCATTCCATTAAACACATATATCCGCTGTCTATATATTCATGATATCCAATATTTATTGCTTCTTGCTCAGAATTTATGCGGTAAAAGTCAAAATGGAAGACAGATTTTCCTTTGGCATCAATATATTCATTTACAATGGAGAATGTTGGTGAATTTACAACATTTTCAACGCCTAAGACTTCACAAATGGCCTTGATAAAGGTTGTTTTACCTGCACCCATCGAACCCAAAAAAGCAAATATTTCCTTGTCCGGACATGAATTCAGCAATTCTTTTGCAACAAATCCCAATTCTTGGACTGAAGTAATTGTATAGGACTTTCTCATTCAGATTCTCAATTGCGTCTTTTTATTATTTACTATAACTGCCGATAATACCTTATTTAAACTTAATCTTTAAATTGGTTTTAAGAAAACCAAGGGTACAAGCATTTCTTCCATAGATATACCTCCATGTTGAAAAGTGTTTTTATAGTACGATGCAAAATGGTTGAAATTGTTTTTATACGCAAAAAAATCATTTTGCAATGCAAAAATAAAAGAAGAAGTGATATATTGTTTAGGCAACTTAGCCTCATGAGGATTTCTGATTTCAAAAATAGATTTATCGGTAAACGCCAGATTTTTCCCTGTTTTATACCTTAAATTTGTGCTTGTAGCTCTGTCGCCGATTATCGAAACAGCATTTCTTACTTTTATAGAGCCGTGATCTGAAGTAATTATTATATTTATTTTTTTACCGGCCAAATATTTAAACATTTCAAAAAGAGGAGAATGCTCAAACCATGAACGCGTAATTGAACGATATGCGGATTCATTTTCGGCCAACTCGCGAATAATATCACTTTCGGTTCGTGCATGCGAAAGCATATCTACAAAATTATACACTATCACATTGAGTTGTTTGTTCAATAAATTAGGAAACTTATCCAACAATTTACGGGCAAAATCTACATTAAGTACTTTGTGATAGGAATAATTGAAGTTATTACGTGTTCTGGCAAGCAAATTTGCCAAAAGTTCTTCTTCAAAATTATTCTTACTCTCTTCATCTGCTTCATCTATCCATAAATGAGGCATTCGTTTTTCTATATCCAAAGGCATCATTCCGGCAAAAAATGCATTACGGGCATATTGGGTTGCTGTTGGCAAAATGCTGTAATAAATTTCTTCTCTTTCGGTATAGTAAATGGGCTTTATTAAAGATTCTATGCTTTTCCACTGATCATAACTCAAATTATCTATAAGAAATAAAAAAACAGGTTTATCATCAGTTAATGTGGGTAAAATTTTATCTCTGACTACAGCATGTGATTGGACAGGAGCATCTTGAGGATTATTTATCCAATCAAGATAATTGTTTTTAACATATTTACCGAAATAAGCATTTGCTTCTTCTTTCTGCGACATTAAAATATCTTTCATACTTGAATCTGCTGATGATTCAAGATTTAGTTCATAATGCACCAGTTTTTTATAAATGTCAATCCATTCAGAATGATTTAACTTTTCACTAAGGTGCATGCTAATTTTTCTAAATTCCTGCTGGTAAGAACTAATCGTTTTTTCAGTTACCAGTTTTTTATTCTCCAGATTTCTTTTTAGGGTAAGTAAGATTTGATTTGGATTTACCGGTTTTATTAAATAATCAGCAATGTTCGATCCTATTGCATCTTCCATTATCGATTCTTCTTCGCTTTTTGTTATCATCACAACCGGTATTTGCGGATGCTTCTGTTTTATTTTTTCCAAGGTTTCAATGCCTGATAAACCGGGCATGTTTTCGTCTAAAAAAATAATGTCAAACCTTTCTTCATCAACTAAATCGAGCGCATCGGTTCCATTATTCAGTGCTCGTACTTCATACCCTTTTTGTTGAAGAAACAGGATGTGTGATTTTAAAATTTCTATTTCATCATCTACCCATAAAATTTTTGCCTGATTCATCCTGTATCCTTTGTTTTTATCATTATTTAATGCTCAAAATTACCCAATTAATTGAAACAGTCGTTTATATTCTTAATTTCCATTACTCGCTTGTCATTAGTAAACAGATAGCTAATTACAAGTCTCAAATATCCATTTATTGAACAATTTGGTCATTCAATCCTTACAATTGCTTAGCTTTGCAAAGGAATGATGGCTGTTTATGAAAAATACCTTAACAAATAAA
>JAZDJM010000137.1:0-5973 GCA_043804305.1 Bacteroidota bacterium | reverse complement strand
CCGACAGAGGATTTGCATATCCATATTGAAAACTATATCGGTAACCTGGAAAAAATAATCCAAATCTGTAAAAAACTTGAGGCAAAACTAATTTGGATAAATACAACACCGGTTGTAGATTCAATTCATAATACCAAGATACCTTTTAAAAGATATAATAAAGATGTTATTGAATATAACCTGGCCTCAAAGGCATTAATGCAAAAAATGGGTGTTCCAATCATTGATTTGTATTCATTTACCTTTCCTTATATCCCAAATGCATATATTGATCATGTTCATTATTCATCCGATATAAGAGAAAAACAAGCAAAATTTATAAGCGAACAAATAATAAAAATTTCTAAAACATATTAGAATTAGAATAATTTCATCTCAATTAAACTGAAATTTTTGGTCTGAGGAATTTGAATCCTGATAAAATATTTTTTAATTCTTTGTAAAAAGAAATTGAAACATATTATTTTTACAGAAATGAAAAAGTTTCATAATAAAATATTTAAGATAATAATACTACTTCTTTTTTTCCCCACTTTTCTTCTTGGGCAAATTAAAGAAATTGGTACCCCCTTAATTAAAAATTATCCACGCAAGATAACCCAGGCAGGCCAGCAAAATTGGATGATTGATCAAGATAGTAGTGGTATAATGTATTTTGCTAATAATGAAGGTCTTTTAGAGTTTAATGGATTCGACTGGACTTTAAAACCACTGCCAAACCACTCTATCATTCGTAGTATAAAAGTGATAAATACCAAAATCTATGTGGGCGGCTTTAACGAGATTGGCTATTTCTCAAGAGCTAAGTCAGGCGAATTACACTTTACAAGTTTAAATAGTTTATTGCCGGAAAAGGTTCGCGATTTTGGTGACATCTGGAAAATACATCTGATTGGTAAAAATATCATTTTTCAATCGTTTAAATACATCTTATTCTTTGATGGAAATGAATTCTACAGAATTATAAAAGCACCTTCTTTATTTCATTTTTCGTATTCGCTCGAGGGAGAATTGTATGTTAATGATATAGAGGATGGTATGTATCGGGTAGCACCTGAAAAACTTTCATTAATGCCAGGTTTGGAAGCCCTTAAAGGAAAAGAGATTTGGGGAATGGAATCGCTTAAAGAAGGAATTTTATTTGCCACCGCTGATTATGGATTGTTTTTTTACAATAATTATAACCTGAAAGAATGGAAAACTCCTGCAAATGAATATTTAAAGAAAAATCAGATTTATAGTGTATTACGCATGTCTGATGGCAATTTGGCTTTCGGAACAATTCAAAACGGTTTATTGATTTGCGACAATTATGGTTCAATTATTAAGGCGCTGAATCGAGATAATGGAATTCAGAATAATACTATCCTTAGTTTAAAACAAGATTCATTTTCAAATTTGTGGTTAGGACTCGATAATGGAATTGATTATTTATATATAAATTCCCCATTTACCTATTTTAGTCATTCTGATGGCTTATCTGCAGGATATGCCAGTGCTTTATACAAAGACAAACTATATTTAGGGACTAATCAGGGCGTTTTTATTAAATTCTGGAGTACACTAAAAAATGAAGTTGAACAAACAGATTTTTCAATTATTGAAGAAACCAGAGGACAGGTTTGGAGTTTGTCTGTTATTGATGATAAATTATTTTGTGGCCATAATAAAGGCTTTTTTCAGATTGAAGGCAGGAATGCAGATCTAATATGTAATATTTCAGGTGGTTGGATGTTATCTCAAGTGCCAACCAATGAAAATATAATGATTGGCGGAACTTATACCGGCTTTGTTTTATTTAAGAAATCAAAGAACACCTGGAAATATATAGAGGAAATAAGCGGGTTTAGTGAATCGGCAAGGGTTTTTGTATGGGAAAATGATAGCATTTTGTGGATGAGTCATGGCCTAAAAGGAATTTATAGAATTAAGTTTAATCAGGATTATAATGCTATTTTAAATTATGAATTATTTGGTAAAAAGGATGGTTTACCATCAGATTTTAATCTGGAGATAAATAAGTTAGAGAATAATATAGTTGTAACTAATTCTACAGGGATATATTCTTTTGATGCCAATAAAAAAGCATTTTATCTGGACAGCGATAAAACAAAAATATTTTCCGGACAATTTCCTTTAAAATTATATGAGGACACTGATCGGAATGTCTGGTTTTTTACCGACGAAAACCTTGGAGTGCTTAGAAAAAGAGAGGATGGGAAATACAGTGTAATTACGACGCCATTTGTTACAATATCAAATAATTATGTTAAAGGCTTTCAGTATTTAAATGCTATCGACGAGAGCAATGTAATTTTCGGAAGCGACAATGGTTTTATACATTATGATCCAAGTAAATCAAAAAAATATGACTTTCCTTTTCAAATTTATATTTCCCAAATTGGGTTTTTAAAAAAAGATTCTGTTCTTTCAAATACCAACATCATCCAGTTGAATAGTAAGGCAGTTCCATTCAAAAATAAAGAAAATCATATTGTCTTTAATTTTGCTGCAAGCGATTACGAAAATAATGAGAATATTCAGTTTTCGGCAATTATGGAAGGTTACGAAGAGGATTGGGATGTATGGACAACAAAACGATCAAGGGAGTATACGAACTTAAAAGAGGGCGAATATAATTTTAAAGTAAAAGCAAAAAACGGCTTTGGTACAATTAGTGAAATAGCAAGTTATTCATTTATAATATTGCCGCCCTGGTACAAAACCTGGTGGGCTTATTTTATTTATTTAGCTATCTTCATACTCCTGGCCTATTTTATCGTTTATATTGCAAGGTTGCAAGCAGCAATCGTGAAACGAAAAGAAAAAATTGAGCAATTAAGACTTTTCAGACAGAACGAAAGCAGAATTAAAAGTGAAAAATTACATGCTGAAAAAGAGTTGATTAGGGTTAAAAATAATCAGTTAAGATCAGAAATGTTAGCCAAGGATAAAGAACTTGCTAATTCAACCTTACAAATGATTCAAAAAAACAAACTCTTAAACCGCTTAAAGCTCGAGCTCGATAAAATGAACACTAAGACCAATGACGAACTGGTTAGAAATCACAATCAGGCTTTAATCAGAAGAATCAATAAGGAGATAGAAGATAAAAATCAGTGGCGGGTTTTTGAAGAACATTTTGAAGCAGTTCACGATGAATTTTTGAAAAGACTAAGTGAGCATTATCCTGATCTAACACCACGCGAACGAAAACTCTCTGCCTATCTCCGGTTAAATATTTCAACTAAAGAAATTGCAATTCTCATGAATATTTCAGCACGAGGTGTTGAAATTGCCCGCTATCGATTGCGGAAAAAATTTAATCTCGAAAGAGATGTTAATCTACTCGATTTTATACTGAATTTTTAGTGTTGCCCATCTAATTTTTTGTAATCCTTATCTTTTTATTCATGATGTAGATATTTAAATTAGATCGCTGTAGTAAATATTGATTTTATAAAGTATAAAATATTTAATATCAATAGTATTATTATTTTTTGTAGTGTATTTGATGAATTTAATTATTTACATTGATGTATTATTGATGTGAGTGAATAATTGCGATTCATTTTAACTATAATTAAATTTGGCATCAAATTATTCATTTTAAACACATCAATACATGAATATTAGAGGATGTATAAATTTAATTAATTCAAATTTCAAGACTAATCTGCAAACGATTGAATTTTGACTTTGAAGAATTGAACCAAAATAAATTAATTTTAACTAAACTAAATACCCTATGAAATTTAAAATTTTCAGAAAAAAAGTAGGATTAATTCTATCACTTTTTTTTCTCTTTAGTGCAGTTGTTGTCACCGCTCAATCATCTCAATTGATTAAGGGCACAGTAATTTCCTCAGAGGATAATTCACCTTTGCCGGGGGCGACAGTAGTTGTTAAAGGGAGCACAGTTACAATTGGAACCTCCACTGATTTAGATGGCAGGTTCGAGTTAAATGTTCCAAAAGAAAATAACACATTAATTGTTTCTTTCATTGGCTTTGAAACACAGGAAGTGTTGATCAACCAAAGTCAGCTGACTATTGTGTTAAAAGTTGAGGCTAACACCTTAAATGAATTAGTAGTTGTTGGATACGGTGTTCAAAAAGTGAGCAAAGTTTCAGGAGCGATTTCTCGTGTAGGACAGAAAGCCATTGAAACACTGAGTCCGGTTAGAACAGAAGAAGCTCTTCAGGGCGCTGCTGCAGGTGTTAATGTTATTTCTGGAGGTTCTCCCGGTTCTACACCCACAGTTGTTATTAGAGGTATTTCATCGAATACAGGAAACAATCCTTTAATTGTTGTAGATGGAATTACACAGACTTTGGCTGATTTGAATGCCCTTAATCCAAGTGATATCGAATCAATAAACGTTTTAAAAGATGCTGCACTAACTGCAATTTACGGTGTAAAAGGCGGTAATGGTGTTATTGTTGTTAATACGAAATCGGGTAAACGAAATTCTAAAACAAGTTTCGATTTCAATTCATCCTATGGTATTCAGCAAGTAACTAAAACCATCGATGTTTTAAATGCAAGCGAATATGCAGCAATTTTGAACGAAGCAAGTGTTGCATCTGGCGGAGAATTAATTTTTCCTAATCTTAATGGTTTAGGTTTAGGTACCAATTGGCAAGATGAGGTTTTTGTAAATGCGCCTATTTCTTCCAATAATTTTACCGCAACAGGCGGAAGCGAATTAAGTTCATTTTATCTGTCAGCAGGTTATTTAGCTCAGGATGGTATAGTTGGTGGTGGCGATAAATCTAATTTTAAACGTGCAAACGCAACCGCTAATTTTAGTACAAGTCTTACAGACAAAGTAACTTTAATTTTGAATAATAGTTTTTCTAATATTCAAGGAAAAAGTTTGTCAGAGAATAACATTGGTAGCGTATTGTCTAATGCATTAAACTTTGATCCAACAGTATCTCCTTATGATTCAGATGGAAATTTTGGCGTTAGTAATACCATAACTCAGGAAATTAAAAACCCATTGGCACAAATTGATAATACGTATAATCTAAATAATACGAATAAGATTTTTGGAAAAATGGAATTGCAATATGATTTATTACAAAATTTTAAAATTTCATCCCGAATCGGATATACTTATGTGGATGTTTATTCTAAAGATTTTACTCCACTGCAATTCTATGGTATTGGTCACAATCAAACAACAGCACATGCTGATTTATCACCAATAGTAACAGTTGATCCGGCCACGGGCGAAGAAACTTCTACACACAACAGAATTTCAGAATCTAAAACCAATTACTTCAGTTATACTTACGAATTATTTGGTAATTACCATTTCAATTTAGGTGAAAAGCACTTTTTCGAAACTGTTGCAGGTTTTTCAATCGGAAAAAATAGCGGAAGCAGTGTTACTGCCAATGCTCAAGATGTTCCCTATAACTCATGGGATTATGCCGACGTTAGTTCTGCCACCGGCGATGCTGAGTCGCAAACATCAGGCTCTTGGCAATATGAAAACAGAAACATCTCCTATTTCGCAAGAGTAAATTACGATTATGAAGAAAAATATTTAGTATCTTTTACAAATCGTATTGATGGTTCTACAAGTTTTGGCAAGAATAATAAATTTGCTTTCTTCCCCTCAGCATCACTTGGGTGGATAGCTTCTGAAGAGGAATTCTTTAATTTTAAGGCAATTGATTATTTAAAAGTTAGAGGTAGTTTTGGAAGTGTTGGAAACGATAATATTAGCCCTCAGTACGGAAGAATCTCAACTTTCCCTAAATACACTTTTGATGGAAATATAATTAGTGGTTCTACCTTACAATCTATTCCAAACGATGCTGTAACCTGGGAAACTCAGTTACAATTTAATGCAGGTTTTGATATTCGTTTGTTTAACAGCAAATTTACATTATCAGCTGATTACTATTCAAAAAAGGTTGATGACTTATTATTTGCTCCCACATTATCGCTTTATTTAGG
>JAZDJM010000136.1:0-4815 GCA_043804305.1 Bacteroidota bacterium | reverse complement strand
GAATCTTTAAAGATAATTATTCACAATTGGAGTGATTTAGAAGAAAACACCCAAAAACAAGGCGATAAGTCAAGTTAATTTGAAGCCAATAAATATCAACAAATATACACGTATATAAATTACACAATTTGCACTAACGTGTGATTTTATGTATATTTGCACGTATAATGTAGAATATAAATTATGAATACAAAGTTAACTCTTAGCATTGAGCAATCGGTTATTGAGAAAGCAAAAGCTTACGCAAAAGAAAAAGGACGTAGTTTATCCGATTTGATAGAAAACTATCTGAAAACAATTACTAGTGAACAAAGCAGTACTGAAAATATTTCTCCATTAACAAAATCACTTCTCGGTAGTTTCAAAGCACCTGAAAATTTTGATTACAAAGCAGAATTATCAAAAGGTTTATCCGGAAAATATTTGAAATGAAACGCATATTAATTGATACTGACGTTATTCTTGATTTTTTCTTTGATAGGCGGCCTTTTTCTCTAGATTCAGCAGTAATATTCAGTTTGTGCGAAGAAAAACGAATCGAAGGTTTTATAAGTCCGGTTATAATTAGTAATACTTATTATTTATTGCGCCAAACCGCTCAGCATGAAAAAGTTATCGAAAAATTGAAATTACTTTTTAAGATTACAAAGGTATTGGAAATGAACGGAAACGTAGTTGAACGTGCTTTATACTCTGATTTTCTTGATTTTGAAGATGCTCTGCAAAACTTTGCGGCAATAAACAATGGTAAAATTGATGCTATTATTACAAGAAACACAAAAGATTATAAAAAAAGTGAAATAGGTGTTTTTACCCCTGAAAATTATTTAAAACTATTAAATAGCTGATACCATAAGTTTTCGTATTGCTAAAAAACGGGAAGTTTACGCATGAACATCTGATTTTAGCGATAAGATGACCCGGATTATTCTATTCTATTATAAATTATTTTCGCTCATAAAACTGCCATTTACGAATATACTCCCAAACTTTTGGAGCCATAAAATACCTTAAATCTTTGCCTTCTTTAATTCCTTGCCGAATAAAACTACTCGAAATATCCATTTGTGGTGCATCATAAAAGCGGATATCGCCTTCTTCGGTAAAATCGCTTTTTTCAAAACCCGGACGGGCATATACATAAATGGGATAGTATTTTAGAATTGTTTTAAAATTCTTCCACTTATTGAAACTGCTTAAATTATCGCCGCCAATGATCAAACAAAATTGATTATGCGGATGTTTTTCGTGCAAATAGGTCAGTGTATCAATGGTATACGATGGTTGAGGCATTCTAAATTCAATATCCGATGCACGTAAACGAAAATCATTTTCAAGGGCAAGATTCACCATTTCCAAACGCTCAAAATCGTTAAGCAGGTTTTTCTTTTCCTTTAGCGGATTGTGTGGTGAAACCACAAACCAGATTTCATCCAAATCGGTAAATTCAAGCATATAATTGGCAATGGCAGTATGGCCAATATGAACCGGATTGAAACTCCCAAAAAACAAACCTATTTTTCGCTGAATAATACTCATGTTTTCAAAAATTCCTCTATTGTTTTTTTTGTTTCTTCAATAGCCATTTCAAGATTATTGTTGATGATAAGCTTATCGAATTGCGAGGCAAATTTCATTTCAAAACTGCTCTTTGCCAGGCGTTTCTGAATACTTGCTTCATCGTCGGTTGAACGCTTGCGTAACCTTTCTTCCAAGATTTCAAGCGAAGGTGGCTGAACAAAAACGGCCAATGCCTTATTCCCAAAATATTTTTTCAGGTTTAACCCGCCCACAACATCCACATCAAAAACAGGGAATTTTCCTTCTGCAAAAATGCGGTCTATTTCCGCTTTAAGTGTACCGTAAAAAGTATGCTCATAAACCTCTTCCCATTCTATAAATTCATCATTTTCAATCTTTTGCTTAAATTCTTCAGGACTGATAAAATAATAATCTTTGGCATTTACCTCATTTTTTCGCTTAGCACGACTTGTTGCCGAAACCGAAAACGAAAAAGGAAGTCCGGCCTTAAGCAAAGCATGCACTATGGTCGTTTTGCCCGAACCTGAAGGAGCAGAAAAAATGAACACTTTTTGCTTTTCCATTACAATATGTTGGAGAGTTGTTCTTTAATTTTTTCGAGTTCGTCTTTCATCATCACCACCAATTTCTGAATATCGGCATCATTGGCTTTCGATCCTATGGTATTGATTTCCCGCCCGATTTCCTGCGCAATAAAATTGAGTTTTTTGCCATTCGAACCACTTGCATTAAGTGTTTCGATAAAATAATGAATATGGCGGTTTAATCTGACTTTCTCTTCGGTTATATCGAGCTTTTCGATATAATAAATCAGTTCCTGCTCAAAACGGTTGCTGTCGTAAGTATTTTCTTCGGCCAGGCTTTCCAGGTTTTTTTTAAACCTATTTTTTAGCAGTTCGAGCCGGGGTTCTTCATAAGGAACAATTTCTGAGGCGTATTGCTGAATTAAATTAATCCGGAAAACAAAATCTTTGCTTAAAACCGCCCCTTCCTCAATCCTGAATTTGTCCAGATTTAATGCTGCTTCTTTCAGGCCTTTTTCAATGGCGGCCCACTCTTTATCATCAATATCTTCAACCGGCGAACTAATAACATCGGGTAATTTCAGCAAGGTGCTCATCAGATTTGGGTCATCTTGAATGCCTAGTTTTTCCTTTAATTCGTTTATCTGCTTTAGATAAGCTTCGGCAATAAGTGTATTTATTTTTGTTGAAGTATCCGAGCTTTTGTTTTCGGCCGTTAAAGTCAGTTCTATTTTCCCGCGTTCCAAAAGTTCGTTTAACAATGCCCTGATTGCCGGTTCTTTTTCTTTATAAAAAGATGCATTACGAGATCCAAAATCAAAATATTTACTGTTTAATGCTTTTAGCTCTATTGTTATATTTTTATTTGGCAAAACCACCTGCGATTTGCCATAACCGGTCATCGATTTAATCATTTCTTTGTTTTTTTTACAAAGATACGTTTTATTGAAAATCTTAACCATCTGTTTTTCTTTTCGATGGATAAATGTATCTTTGAAAAGAATGGTAAAAATGATATCCATGCAGCAAGAATTACCTATCCACGGCATTCCCTCACTTATTCTCAATCACATCGACACGATTTGCCTGTTAACGGATGAGCATCATAAAGTACTGTATGTTAACGATCTATTTTTTAAATACTTTGGCCAAACCTTGACTGTTGGTGAGCTTTTTTGCGAAATTCAACTGTTAGGGCATTTAAGCACATCCGATAAAGATGCAATTTGTTTGTTATATAAAACAAATCTTCTGGAACAGAAAAAAAACTTCGAATTCGAATTTCAATTAAAAACCAAAGAGGAAAACAAAAATTGGTATAAAATTATCAGCAAAGCGATTCAGCTTGAAAATGAAAAATTTTATTTCCTGCATTTGATAAGTGATATCCATCAGCAAAAAAGCCGGGAAACAAAACTCGAAATTGCAAAAGAAACGGCAGTGGAAAACGACCGTTTAAAATCTGCTTTTTTGGCCAATATGAGTCACGAGATACGCACACCCATGAACACAATTATTGGGTTTACCCGTTTATTGGCAGAATCAAAAGATCCCGATGAAAAAGTGCAATTTGCTGATATTGTGAAAATTAATAGCGATCATTTGTTACAACTCATCAACGATATTATTGACGTATCCAAAATTGAGGCAGGTTTTCACGATATAAAATTACTTTCGGCCAATATCAATGATGTATTAAATGATGTTCAAAAACTTTTTATTCATGATAAAAGGGCAAAATCCAAAGATCTTCAACTTGAAATAGAACTGGGCTTATCACATTCAAATGCAAATATTTTAACCGACGATACACGCCTTAAGCAAGTAGTTATTAATCTAATCGACAATGCAATAAAATTCACTCAAAGAGGTAAGATTAGTTTTGGCTATAAATTAATTAGCGAGACCTATAATGACGGAACTGCTAAACTATTATTCTATGTCAAGGATACCGGCCTCGGAATTCCAAAAAACGAGATTAAACTTATTTTTGAACGATTTCATCAAGTCGATGACGAAAATAAAAAAAATGGGACAGGGCTTGGACTTACTATAGTTAATGCTTTAGTCCGAAAACTAGGTGGTGACGTATGGGTTGAATCAGAACTTGGAAAAGGAAGCACTTTCTATTTTACAATTCCTTATCTCCCAAAAAAACAGGAAATCATTAAAGAATCGGTAAGCAAAAGCTTTGAAAATACACCTGATTTTGAAGGGAAAGTATTGCTGATTGCAGAAGATATTCCAACAAATTACAAATATTTGGAAGCTTTATTAAAAAAAACAAAGGCTAAACTAATTTGGGTAACAAATGGTAAAGATGCAGTAAATGAGGTAGTTAAAAACAATAAAATTCATCTTGTTTTAATGGATTTAAAGATGCCTGTTATGAATGGTTATAACGCCACCAAACAAATTAAACTGCTGCATCCAAAATTACCCGTAATTGCAGTTACTGCGTTTGCTATTAATGGAGATATGGAAAAAGCTTTTGATTTTGGATGCGACGAATACATTACCAAACCCATCATGCGTGAAGAACTGTATAAAAAGATTAAAGTGTTTTTAGAGTAATATAACAACAAAAAAGCCTGTTTACTAGATTCAACAGGCTTTAAAATATTTTCTATTAAACTATAGTTAAGTGATTTTGTTCACTTTATCGCCATCATAAGCCCATTTCAAATAAATGGAACCCCAGGTAAAACCACCTCCAAATGCAGCCAGGATTAATTTATCTCCTTTTTTA
>JAZDJM010000135.1:0-3815 GCA_043804305.1 Bacteroidota bacterium | reverse complement strand
CGCCTTCTTTTTGAGGTAAGGAAAGTGTTCCGGCAAGCGAAAAATTTTCTTTACGATTTTCAAAATAAACATCTTCGGTATAATAGCCATAAGGTTTTTGCGGCTCCTGTGGCCGAATTACCACTTCTTTTTTAGCTATTTCTTTGGTTAAAGTTAGAGGTATACTGATTGCTCCCTGTTTGAAATTACCAACAATTGTACTTTCTTCATTTAAAAATGCCTTCATATTGGATAAATAAGTTGGGCAGCTCCAATTTTAAAACTGAATTTTTAAAACTTACTGATTTAACAGGAATTCCGTTTGCGCCCTGATCAGGGCTGTCCATTGTTGCAGCGAAAATGGTATCTACTTTTTCAATATTAAAAACAAGCCTGAGTTGCATACCCTGAAACTTTAATATTCCATTCCATTGCCCAATAATATCCTGCGCATTTAAGCTGAAGCAAATTAAAATGAACCCAATTGCCCACACTAATTTTTTCATAATAAACGGATGATTTATGTAATTAATTTAGATGTTAATGTGTTTACAAATAGAATATTACCTAATTTATCGTAACCTTCAAAGAGATCAATTCCATTGGTCGATTTTAATTTACTTTCGTGGAATCCGATTAATGTTAAATCGGCATCGGCAGAATATTCATTAACCAGATCCTGCTTGGTTTTATTCTCTAATAAAGGCAAAACACGAATATTGTTTGCCGAAATTGGGAGTCGTCCGGATGCGGTAAGATTTATCAGGTTTTCCTGCTCTTTTTGCAATTCTTCTTTTGCGAAAGTTGCAAATATTTTAATTTCACCTTTTTTCCAATCGGGATGACCAAGTATAATGTAAGACAATAAAATCATCAGGTTGGCATTTTCATAATCCGATTTTCGAATCCAGATATGAATGCTTTTTTTATACCCGAATCCTCTGTCTGAACTTGCAAGTATGCATAAATCATAACTGGCTGCTTTTAACAGGCTGTAATTGTCTATAATATCTTCGAGCCATTCCCTGCTACCTTTTTTAAACTCAAACAGCATCATATTGTTCGACTTTCCGGAAATTCCGGGTTGCTGAATAGCCTGAACGATAGCGGCCGTATTGGAAGGAATAATCAGGGTTTCCAGAAATACATTGGTTCTGCTGGTAGAGGCATTTTTAATCAATTTTTGCAGTTTGGCCTCTGCTTTTGCTTTACTTTCTTTTGAATAATAGGCTTTTTCGAAATGAATATAGGTTCCAAATCCATACCTGTACGACAACCATTTCATCATTTCCAAAGCACTGTATCTTTCAAAACTATCTGGTGATAAACATAAAACAGATGGTCGCCAATCCTCAATTTTACTGTCTTTGTCGGTTTTTTGTAAAAATACCTGTATCGTTCTGCTTATTTGATGGATTACGCCTTGAAATATGCTGGCCATTCCTTTTTTTGTATCACTTTTGGTACTGATATAAAGGTATAAAATGGTCATTAGCATTATAGCAGCCAAAGCATAAGGCGTATTAATTTTAAACATCAGATAAACCGACATAATTGCACCGAGTAATGATAAATACCATTTTGATTTAAATGTTGGCCGATATGCAGGGTCAGCGGCAAAATGTTGCAAGAAAGAGATTAAACTTAATGAACCGTAAGTGACCAGAAAAAACATTGTAATAATCTCAGCTACAGCATTTACATCGCCTAGCAGAACAAAAATCATGGCAATAAAACTTGTCAGGATTGTAGCATTTCTTGGTTCGTTATTTTGTTTTGTACCTTTAGATACCCACAAATTTACTCGACTGTTGGGAAAAACTTTATCTAATCCAATCGCCTGCATTGTTCTGGGAGCAACCATAAACGATCCTAAAGCCGAAGATATGGTAGCAGCTGCTAAGCCAATCGGAATAATTGGTCCCCAAACAGCAATCTTACTCATTATAAACTGGTCATTCATTAAATCTTCCGGACTTGCTGATATTGCGAGTTTATAGGCAATTAAGATGTAGATTACCATTCCAAGCAAGGTAGCTGAAAGTGTTCCGAGTGGAATTGATTTTTTGGGATCTTTTAAATCGCCTGAAAGGCCTACACCTGCAGTCATACCGGTAAAGGCCGGAAAAATAATGGCAAAAACATAAAAGAAGCCTTTATCGGGGCTTACATTTTTAAATAAAAGAGTACTATCGAATGTATCTGCATATGAGGTTGAACCTAAAAAGAAAAATAAAAGCGATAATGCTAAAATAGTTACAACAACGTAGAGCGCTTTTACTCCCATATCAGCCCCTTTTGTTACCATTAACCAAATTAAAAGCAATAATGCAGGAATACTAAAAGTTCTGTTATCTAAAATTTCTAGACCAAATGAAGAAAGCCACGGTTTGATAGCTTCAAAAGCCTCGGCAAAAGCAATTATATAAAAAGCAACACTTACAGCTTGAGATAAATAAAGTGTAATGCCGATTGCGGCTCCGATATTTATTCCAAAGGAACGTGAAATTATAAAATATTCTCCGCCACCTTCAACTTTCTGATTTGTAGCTATTTCAGCAAGAGCCATAGCCGTCGGAATAGCCACCATATGTCCTATAAGGATAAGCAATAAGGTTCCCATAAAACCCACTGAACCAACAGCAAAGCCAAAGCGCAGAAACATAATTGCTCCTAGTATAGTTGAAATTGCAGTTAGAAAAACAGGTAGTGAATTGAAATTGGCTTTGTTTGGGTTAACTTTTTCGCTCATGGAAAATTTTTTTTATTTGAAATTACTAAACAAATTTTTAAGAATTGCTTGATTAGAAATTATTTAAAATTAATAAAATTGCTTCGATTTTTAAATTTAATAATGATTATGAAATAAATGCTATTAAATAATCTGAAGTTTCATTAGAGTATCAATTTGATTATCATCACCTACCTGAAACACATGCTTATCAAATTCTATGAACCCAAATTTTTTATAAAAACCTATGGCTTTATGATTGTGTTCCCAAACTCCTAACCAGATGTACTTAATTCTTTCGGCTTTGGCAATTTCCATCGCTTTATTCATTAGAAGTCGACCGACTTTTAGACTTTGATATTTGTTTAAAACATAAATTCGTTCAATTTCAAGGGCATTTTCCAGTTTCTTTTCAGTTTGGGCATTTCCTATATTCAATTTTAGGTAAGCAATTGGTTGATCTAAATATTCAGCAAAAAAGTACCGGGAATCGGTATTGTTTAGCTCTGCTTTTAAGATTTTGGTATTAAAAGTATTGTGCAAATATTTCTCTAAATATTCAGGTTTGCAATCGTTAATAAAAGTTTCTGTAAATGTTTGTTTTCCAAGTTTAGCAAGGATATCAATCTCGTTTTTATTAACATTACGGATTTTAATGACATCAACAATATCCATTTTTTAAATTTAAATGAAACAAAATGAACGAATTCACAAAATATTTTTTACCCGGCCAATTTCACCGCTTTCCAGCCTTACTTTTATACCGCGGTGATGAATTTCAGCATTCGTAAGAATTTGTTTAATAATTCCGGTGGTTAATTCCTGGCTTTTTTGATGCTGTTTCTGAATGATATCCACTTCTTGTCCGATTTGAATATTATTCCTGATTCTTCCGTCTAGATGGTCGCTTTCCATAATTTATTAAAATCATATTTATTCACTGCAATTTATTTAATATCAAATGAATGACAAAAAAACAATTAAAATATTATTTATTTTGGCATTCAATTTCATTCGAGTAGCATATACCATGCAAGAAGTATAAGTAAGCCCAGAATTACGATTGCAATTGCCAATAGCGATTCAATCGTAAAAAGGTCAATTG
>JAZDJM010000134.1:0-3153 GCA_043804305.1 Bacteroidota bacterium | reverse complement strand
TTGGCAAAATAAGAAAAAATTATTCTTAATCAATGTAATTAAATAAATTTTCTGACTATCAGGGCAGAATTTGTTCCTCCGAAGCCAAATGAATTGGAAAGGAAAACATCAATATTTTTCTCAATTGTATCAGTGACAATATTGATTCTGGAAGAATGTTCGTCGGGATTTTTAAAGTTAATGTTGGGAGCGACAAATGAATTTTGCATCATGAGCAAGGAGTAAATGATTTCACTGGCGCCTGCCATCCAACATTCGTGCCCGGTCATTGATTTGGTCGAGCTTACACAAGGTTTGGATTCTCCAAATAACTGTGCGAGGGCTATCGCTTCGTTCATATCGCCGATAGGAGTTGAAGTAGCATGAGCGTTAATGTAATCCACTTCAATGGACTTAATATTGGCATCTTTAAGCGCCATACCCATCGCCCTTACCGCTCCTTCGGCATTGGGTTGTGAAATATGCGCTCCGTTGGAAGAAAAACCGTATCCAACTACTTCACCCAATATTTTTGCTCCGCGGCGTACTGCCGATTCGTAGCTTTCGATAATAACCGTTCCGGCACCCCCGCTGGGAACCAAGCCGTCACGGTCTTTATGAAATGGACGGGAAGCGGTAACAGGATTTGATTCTCTTACCGAAAAAGCGCCTAATGCATCGAAGCTTCCCATGGAATAGGCATTCACCTCTTGAGCGCCGCCACAAATCACACATTCCTGTAATCCCCATTTTATCATTAAGTAACCTAAGCCAATAGCGTGCGAACCGCTGGCACAGGCGCCACTAACTGTAAAGTTGATTCCTTTCAGTTTGAAAATAACTGATAAATTCATGGTGACTGTTGAATTCATAGATTGAAAAATATATCCGGAGCCTATCAGCATAGTGTCTTTTTTCTCCCGCATAATATCATTACAGGCAATAGTCGGTTCTGCACAACTGTCATTACCGAATAAAATACCAACTTCATTTTTTTCAAGATAATCCAACTCAATATTCGCCATTTTTAATGCCTCAACCGTCGAAACATAAGCGTAATCGGCATGTTCAGGCATACCAACCCGCATCCTCCGGTCTACAATTCCTTTCAGGTTCGGACGTTCTACTTTACCGGTAAGCGCTGAACGAAATCCCATTTCTTTTCTGAGCGGTTCATATACAATACCGGATTTTCCTTTGTACAGCGAATCTCTTACTTCTTCTACGTTTTTTCCAATACAAGAGTATATTCCCATTCCTGTTATAACTACTCTGTTCATATTCCTATAATAATTATCCTTTTCAAACCTTTAATAAGTATTGAAATATCATATTTAAAACAATTCATTTAAGATTGACATTTTTTAAACTCCACTTTATTTTATTGCGGTTTTCATTCTTTTCAGGTTTGCGAAAAACAAATAAATGCTCGTGCATTATTAAATAAAAACCCCACTTATTAGCGCTTGCTTCCCAACGTTTTGATGAGGTACAGTTATGTTGAGTTTTTATTATTTCTTCTTTGATTGCAAAACCTACATTTAAAAAACGCTGTAAGACAAAATGTGATAAGGGAACGTAATGCTGTGATTTACGTGTATCACCAATCAAAACAGCACAATATTTATTCTGTTTTAAAACTCTATATAATTCAACTGCAACTTTTTCTATTTCATCGCAAAAAACATCAATGTTACCTATATTGGACAAATCTTCTTTAATCTCACCTTTTGAGTATTCAATAATATTCAAATACGGCGGATGAAAAATGATTAAGTCAATAATGTTATCAGCTAATTCAGTTAAATTACGGGCATCTCCAAGTTTAGCTTTTTGTACTGCTGTTGAATGAAAATCAAAGTCAAGAGATTTATTTGATAGTTCAATGGCATTCGGATTGATGTCAATTCCTAACGCATTTCTATTAAGTAATTTTGCCTCAATTAATGAAGTACCCGAACCGACCATTGGGTCGAAAATAAAATCGTCTACTTTAGTATATTTTTCAATGAGGTTGCGTGCTACCTGAGGCGCGAAATTTCCACGATACTTTGGATTATGTGTTGCCCAAGTACCTCTTTCTGGAAATGACCAAACGGATGTGGTTTCTAATTTAAATTCTTTTGGATTTAACATTTCTATAAAATTTATGACATTAAACCACCACCGCCTTCTTCAGACTTTGTTCTTGCACTTTCCCACCCAGTTTGTCCTAAAATACTTATTGATTTTGGAGGGTTTAGTTTTTTAAAATCAGATGTTCGTGGCTCACAAACAGTAGCAAAAGGACATTCTTTAATTCCTTTTAGAATTGTATTTTTTCCGGAAACATAATCATTTTTTTCGATTACTAAATTACCATTATCGTCTGAACAAGGTAAAACTTTTTTTATAACAAATGCCTTGCTTTTTTTGCATATTTGGCAAGTCTTGTTACGTGCTGAATGCCATTTGAACGTATGCTCTTCCGTTTCACATTTAAAAAAACACAATGCTTCTTTGCAAAATTCTTTTCCAATAATCCGGTAAACAAAAAAATCAATCAAACAAGGACTTTCAATGCAAGTTTCGGGATATTTTTGTTTCCAAATTTCCCATACCTTTCTCCAAGCAAGTGCATTCATTTCATCTATTAACCCGTATTGATAACAAAATATATCCAAAAAACTTGATACTAAAGGAATTTCTGTTTTTAAAATGCCTGTTCGTAATGCAACTTTTATAGTGTTAATATCACTTGCAACATCAATTTTTTCGAAGTTAATCGGTTGCTTCCAAACTCCTAAAACTATCATATCTCGCAAAAACATATCAGTCTTTTTATTTCCGAAACCGGAACCCCGGTTAGATAAAAGAAAATCACGTACTTTATAAATATCTTTATCAAAATAATTAAATAGGTCAAATGGCTCAATATTTTTGTCTATTAAAATTCGAGAAGCGGTAATTGCATATTTTACTCGTTTATCATTTTGTGAAAGCGAAGTAATTCCGATATTTTTTAAATAATCTTCGGGGTTTTGATTAATTTTTTGCTTATCAAAAATTGTAGGGTCATCAGAATATCGTTTAAATAAATCTTCAAAGTCTCTTGACCCTCTAAAATCTTGGTTGGCAGAAAAATATCGAATTTGACAGATTTCTTTAGGCTTCAAAGAAAATGTTTGATACAAT
>JAZDJM010000133.1:0-2167 GCA_043804305.1 Bacteroidota bacterium | reverse complement strand
AGTTTAACAGGCCATGAAACGTATAGGAAGCGAGCAGTTCATTGGTTTATTGAGCTGGATAATGATGGAAACTATTTGGGATTCATCCCAAGTGCCGGCGCAACATATATTTCAAAGGGAAAAAGTAATGAGACAAGAGGGAAAATATTTGTAGTGCCTTGCAATTATCATGCACAAATAAAAAACGGGGAAATCAATGGTGTATGCACAAATCAACATAATTGGCTCCCTGATTTTTTAACTTACCCGGCAAATGAATTATTTCTAAAGGGAGTGTATGGCGATTTGAAGGTCGAATATCGTAAAAGAAAAGATTCATGGGTGACGATATTTAAAGCAAAACAGGATTTGCCAAAGAATAAAAACTTAGTCGCAGTAATTAATTATTTGAGGTCAAGACCAAAATTCCCCGATAAAGATTTGCCGAATGGTGATAATGATGAAAAGGATAGACTATTAAAACGATTCTATGACGGTTATGAAAGAATTTCGTTCAGGGTCAATGGCAAGATTGTATTTTTAGATGAAGAGATTAAAAAATGGTGGATTTCACGCACTGAAAAAACAAGGAATGAAGTTGTATCTCTGTTGCCGGAAGGAAGCGATTTTTATTTAAGCGGACAAGGCAAATTGGCAGAATTTTTTCCAGTGGTATTTAATAATATTCCATTTGCTTCTTTTGATAAGGAACCATTTAAATCTTATGGTCTGGGAAAACAAACGACACCTCTACGTATTGAAACGAGTGAAAAAGCCGCAGCCGCTATAAATTGGATGTTGGCAGACGAAAATTACAACATTGTTATGGGCGATATAACAGCCATTTTTTGGGCAAGGAATAATAATTCTGTCAATTCAACCGGGTTCGTTTCACTTATTTCAAAAAGCGATTCCATGGAAGTGAAAGATTTCTTAAACAATATTTGGGGTCATCAGCAACCGAATATTGAGGAGTCTGATTTTTATGCTGTATTGATAGCACCGAAAAGAGGAAGGTTTTCAATTTATTCATGGCATACTGAAACATTAAGGAATGCTGAGGGAAGGCTCAAATCCTATTTCCAAACAATAGCCATCCCTTTAAATGGAGAATATACGACATTTTCTATTTCGGAACTTGCAGGTGTAACAGTTAGGAAAGGTAAGAACTCATCACCTTTACCAAATACTTATGTTTCATTATTTGAAACCGCTCTGTTTGGCCTCTCATTACCTTATAAATTATTTAAAGCAGTTTTAATCAGGCAGGGTGTGGAAATGGCAAAAGGTGTTGAAGAAAAAAATGAATTTGAAAAACGTTTAGCCGGAAGAACGGCAGTTGTTAAACTTTTTTTATTTAAAAAACCGAAAGGAGAAAATATGGAAGAAGAAAAACACGATGTTGAAAACAATCCGGGTTATTTATGCGGTCGGCTTTTGGCTATCTTGGATAAAATCCACCAAGATGCACATAGGCAAAGTGGAGGCACAAACAATTCACCGGCAAACAGGGTTTATTCCGTTGCATCTAAAACTCCGGCATTAATCTTTCCACGCCTTTTTGATTTAGCAAGGCATCACCTAAATAAAATAGGAGGTGGCTTGGCATATAATCTGGAGTTCGGCATACCAAAAGAAAAACGAAAAGATGGAATTGATTCTGATTGGGAGGGGTTGGCAGAGATATGTAAAAGATTGAAAGATACTGCATCTTCCGGATTTCCCCGAATGTTAAGCCTTGAGGATCAAGGTCGTTTTGCAATCGGTTTCTATTATGAGCGTGAGTTGTGCAAAAAATTGCCGGAAACAAAAAGTAAGGACAATGCCGATCAAAATGTGCAGGAAAACCAAAAGGAGGAATCACAATGAGTGAAAAAGAGAACAGGCTACCGCATGGATTAGAACTTCCTGAGGGGAAAAAGTCAGAGGATATGATTTCAGAACGTCATGATATGGTTTTGCTTTTTGAGGCAAAAAAAGCGAATCCAAATGGTGATCCGGATGCTGAAAACATGCCGAGAGTTCAACCGAACACACTAAAAGGACTGGTTACGGATGTTTGCATGAAAAGAAAAATCAGAAATTTTTTCAGCCTTTATAATCCTGACGGTAATTTAAAAGATAAGGTTTCAGTTAGTGGGTACGAAATTTTCATCAGGGAAAACGCGATTCTTGAGCAGTTGATGAA
>JAZDJM010000132.1:0-4756 GCA_043804305.1 Bacteroidota bacterium | reverse complement strand
TTAGGCCCTAATGTCACTTTAACAGCATTTGCCAATGCATCAACACCTTTTTTTAATGCTTCGCGAGCTTCGTAATCATAAATAATATCTTTTGCCATAATTTTAATTTTATCTTTTGTTGTTTAAATTCGTTTAAATAATTGCTAAAATTTCAGATTCCTGCATAATTAAATAATCAATTCCATCAAGGTTAACTTCTGTTCCAGTGTATTTACCAAACAAAACAATATCCTTAACTTTAACAGTTAACGGTTTATCGTCTATACCTTTACCTACAGCGATGACTTCGCCTTTTAAGGGTTTTTCCTTTGCCGTATCCGGAATAATAATTCCGCCGGCTGTTTTTTCCTGAGCAGCCAAAGGCTTAATTAATACTCTATCTCCAAGTGGTTGTATTTTCATAATAAAATAAGTTTACATTATGTGAGGGCAATTATCTAATATTGTGCCAAATGAAAATGTAAAAAAAAATGTCAGATCGAGTGACAATCTGACATTAAAATAAAATTTTAAATTCTTTTATTCGGCTGGTGGAAGTTGAATATCTACCGGTTGAGTATTTTCAATTTGTTCGCGTAATTCAGTATCGGCAGCACCTTCAATTTTGCTACTGCGAGGAATTACAAAAATGGAGAATAAGCTCAATACTAACAGCACGATAGCTAAAGTCCAGGTTGATTTTTCGAGAAAATCGGCAGTTTTCCTAACGCCCATATATTGATTGTTACCTGCAAAATTTGATGCCAATCCGCCACCTTTAGAATTTTGAACTAAAACAACCAACATCAATAATACACAAGTGATTAAAATTAAAACTGATACAATTATGTAAGCACCCATTGCTTTATTTTTTATTTAAATTAATAATTTTCCAATTCCTGAATTTGGCCTGCAAAGTAACTACTTTTTTCCGGATAATTCAAACTTAAAATCTGATAAATTTCGATGGCTTTTTGATATTTACCCTGATTTTTATATATTTTAGCCAAAGTTTCACTAACCAATTCGTTGCTATCTTCAGCACTTTCTATGACAGCCAAATCCGGATCGAAAAAGCCTGTTTTATCCGGACGGGTAATGCTCGGCTCTTCTTTTATGAATTTGTCGATGATATCGAGCTTACTTTTTAAGGGAGTCTGAGGCTCAGTATTTGCATTGCTTGCGGTATTTGTAAAAGTCTCATTTTTTTCAGACTCTATCGCTGCCAGCTTTTGTTTTACTTTTTGAAGCAATTCAACTTTCAACCGTATTTTTTCGCGATGCGCAACTAATTCTTCATAAGGATAGGATTCGGGTTCGCTTGAAGTTTTGTAGGTTTTAGTTTTGATTAATGTTGTTTCTGCCGCAGCAATTTCATCTGCTATATCTTCAGAAGCTAACGGCTCAACTTTATCCTTAGATTCAAATCCGAATTGTTCAATTAATTCTTCCTCCGGCTTGATAAATTCCTCACTATAGGATTGAATATCAACCTCATCTTCAACTTCTTCTTTTCCATCGACCTTTTCAGCACTAATATCATTTTCTACTTCCACAGAGGAACTATCCGTATGATCAATAGTATTCTCAGTTTCTATAATTGCAGAAATAACTTCTTCCTGAAAACTTAATTCTTCGGGTGAAATTATTGACCCCTTTTCAGGAGATAGTGCATGTTCAGCCTGCAAGTTTTTTTGTTGTTTTTCAAGATCCTCTTTAAGCAATTCATTCTCAGGCACAATATTGTACTCTATCGGCCTTTTTACTTCTATACGCTCTTTAGGTTGTTGAATGTCTTCAATAAGTTTTTTGAGTAATTTACGGTCGTAGGCAAAGGTGGCCGTTTTTTGCAATTGCTCTTTAAACCTGATATCCTGAATTGCAGCAAGATTTAAAATATATAGAATATGTAAGTTTTGAGAATACGGGAATTGCTTAACAAGGTTTTGAATTTCGCTCAGTGTATTGTTTTGCAGCGAGTGAATGGAATTGATATTATTTAAAAGTTTTTCGGCATTCATTATCACCAATTTACAACCGCTTTATTAAAAATATCGTCAATAAGGATAACTTTAATTACTTCGATTAAGCCATCTTGCACACTGGTCAGGTTAAGATCGCTGTTAAAATCTTCGTAGGCCGAAAAAGTAGTTTCATAGTTTTTATCGGGCTCAACTAAATTTATAAACTTAATTCTAACACTGACTGTTAAACGGGTTAATGCCGCATAATCATCACCTTGTATAGCCTGAGGGCTGGTGCTGTAGTTAGTTATTTCACCTTCAAACTGCAAATCGCCTCCTGACGGAATTAAAGTTAATGAAGTTTGTGCGGTAAAACGATTTCGAAGTGCGGTTGTGAGCGTTTCACTCAATGTTGGATTTACAAAATCGGCATTATTCTCAATATAGGCAATGCTAATGGTTTTTGCTGAAACCGGAATGGAAGCTCCAGTAAAAGAATAGGTTATGCAAGAATTCAGAGGAATTGTGCTTAAGAATAATAGCAATATATTGAAGTGTTTTCGCATCATTTAGATGATATTATATTCCTTAATTTTTCGGTAAAGCGTTCTTTCCGAAATGCCTAGATCCTTGGCTGCATCCTTGCGTTTGCCATCATGTTTGTCAAGCGCTTTTCTTATTAAATCCTCTTCTTTTCGCTGAATGGAAAGCGATTCTTCAATAATTTCCGCAGGTGAATTTAGTGAATCGAAAACCTGATCGTCGAAATTTTCTTCTTCAGAATTTTCATCCTCTTCCTTCATTTTTTTCAAGCTATCTGTATTTTGTATAATTTCATAACCCGATTCCAGTTTACGCAACAGTTCTGTATCGCTATCTTTTCGCTTTACGGTGGGGTTTTCACGTTGCAATATTTCGAGAACAACCTTTTTTAAATCAGACATATCTCTTTTCATATCAAAGAAAACTTTGTACAATAAATCGCGCTCGGAGATATTTTCCTGTAGTTCTTTATTGTAAAGTATAGGCAAATCCCTATTGTAGGTATCGGGTAAATATTTTGCCAGCGTGGCAGCATTAATTGACTTATCATGCTCAATAATCGAGATTTGCTCAGCAATATTTTTAAGCTGGCGAATATTTCCATCCCAACGGTAATTTAGCAAAACTTTTTGCGATTCTTCGTCGAGTTTTATAGTTGGCATTCGGTATTTTTCTGCAAAATCGCTAGCGAATTTTCGAAACAACAGATGAATATCTTCTTTTCTTTCGCGTAAAGATGGCACATGAATTGGCACGGTATTCATCCGGTAATACAAATCCTGCCTGAATTTTCCCTTAGAAATTGCTTCGGGAATATTAACATTGGTGGCCGCTATAACCCGGACATTGGTTTTTTGCGATTTAGATGAACCCACTTTAAAAAACTCGCCGCTTTCTAAAACTCTGAGTAAGCGAACCTGAGTACCAAGCGGAAGTTCGGCCACTTCATCCAAAAAAATCGTTCCTCCGTCTGCTACTTCAAAATAGCCTTTTCTGGCTTCGTGAGCGCCAGTAAACGAGCCCTTTTCATGTCCAAATAATTCAGAATCGATAGTGCCTTCTGGAATTGCTCCGCAATTAACAGCAATATAATTGCCATGTTTACGGCTGCTTAGGTTATGAATTATTTGTGGAAAAACCTCTTTTCCAACACCGCTTTCGCCAGTAATTAAGACCGTTAAATCTGTTCCGGCAACTTGAACAGCTATATCCAATGCCCTTTCGAGCAAATTTGAGTTGCCAATTACACCAAACCGTTGTTTTATTGATTGCAAATCCATTTTCCTATTTTATTCTGAATTCAGACCCTTAATTTACAAAGAATCCTTACTCATTTATCATTATCGCCGAATTAGTGCTCCTAATTCTTTTTCATAAGCCTGAATCAACTGATTCATAAGCTTATCTATTTGTTTATCGTTTAGTGTTTTATCTGCATTTTGCAGGAAAAAACTAACAGAGTATGATATTTTATTTTCACCTAATTCTTTTCCTTCGTAGATATCAAATAAATTGACCTCTTTAAGAATTCTTTTTTCAATTTTGTAGGCAATTTGTTCAATTGCTTCAAATTTGATGGTTTTATCAATAACCAGAGCCAAATCGCGACGGACAATCGGAAATTTTGGCACTTCCTGATATTGCACATCCATTTGCTTTACGGTTTTCAGAATATTTGACCAATTAAACTCGGCAAAATATACTTTTTGTTTAATACCGAAAGGCTTTAAGATACCGGATTTAAGCTCGCCTAATTCAACAAGAAGCTTATTGTTTATTTCATATTTAAGGCCTTCTGTAAAATAATTTTTTTCCGTCTTACTCGCGTTTAAAGCAAATAAATTAAACTGCAATTTGTTCAGAATATGTTGTACTGCCAGTTTCAGATTATAAAAATCCACCTGAGTGTTTTTATTATTCCAGGCTTCTGGTAATTCCCTTCCACTCATTAGTAAAAGGAGGTGTTTTTCTTCAGAATAGCGCTTTTCTACTTTTTCGGCTGTTTCATTAACAAAACGATAAACCGTTCCAAATTCGTAAAGTTTTAAATCGGGAGTTTTGCGGTTAATATTGTAAACAATTGATTCTAAACCTCCATACAGTAGTGACTGGCGAAGTACATTCAAATCGCTGCTGAGCGGATTCAATATTTTTACATTTTGAGCTGTGTTAAAATCAGGATTATTTTCGTAATAATTCGATTTAGTAAGTGAATTATTCATGGTTTCAGCAAAACCATTATTCGATAAATATTCTGAAATCAGGTTCCG
>JAZDJM010000131.1:0-4192 GCA_043804305.1 Bacteroidota bacterium | reverse complement strand
AAAAATAAAAAACCAATCAATAAAGCAAAAGAAGGCACAGCAATTACCGCTTGTGCTTTTTTTTTGCAGGCGTTTTCAATTCGAACTATTTCTGTTACCTTTGCCCCGTAAAAAAAGTGAATACATGGATAAGAATACACTAACGGGAATTATACTCATTTTTCTCATCTTTATATTGTTTAGCTGGTGGAATACACCCTCTGAAAAAGAGCGTGCCAAGCAATTGCATCAGCGCGATTCAATAGCCGCTGTGCAACAAAGTCAAAGAATTACCGATTCAATTCGCAATGCGGTTCAAAACAATCTGACTAATTTTCAGGAACAGGAAGTTGAAACAAAAGAAGTTTTTCAGGAAGAAGCAGCCACTGAAGAAAATTTGCTTAGAAAAAATAAATATGGCGTTTTTTCAAATTCAGTAATCGGTGAAAAAAAGAGTATCAAACTTGAAAATGAAGTCATTAAGTTCGAATTTCAAAATAAAGGAGGCCGTTTAAGCAGCGCCGAACTGAAAAATTTCAAAACCTCAGATTCATTACCGTTAATCCTCTTTAAAGGCGATACTGCACGCTTTGGATTTATGATAAATGCAGCAGATCGATTGATAAATACCCAGGATCACTATTTTGAGGCCTTTATCAATGGCAAGCCTTTTGACTATTCAAGCGATATCTTTTTAAGCGGTTCTGACAGTGTAAGTCTTTCATTTCGATTATTTCCGGATGCAGAAGAAGGATTGAATCCAAATCAATTTATCGAATATACCTATAAAATTAAGGCCGATTCGTATATGTTCGATTTTGATATTCGGTTCTTTGGACTCGAAAACATCATGGATAATCGAAACGGATATGTAGAATTCAACTGGCATCAAAATTTAAGAACTCAGGAGCAAATTGTTGACCGTTACAATGGTGCCGGAATCTATTATAAATATTTTCAGGATGATGTAGATAATTTATCAGAAAACGAAGACGAAAAGGAATCTTTAAAAGGAAAATTGGCTTGGGTTTCTTTTAAGCAGCGTTTTTTCAGCTCCTCATTAATTGCAAAAGATCATTTTATTGGAGCCAATATCGAGCAAATACATTTGCCTTCAACTGATCCTAAATACCAAATTTCGATGGCAACCGATGTGGGATTACCCATTGAAAATGTACGTGATTACACTATTGGCATGCAAATGTATTTGGGGCCAAACGAATTTAAGCGTTTAAAAAGTTACGACCTTGATTTGGAACGTCAGATTCCAATTGGATGGGGCTTTTTCCTTTTGGCCTGGATTAACGAATATATTGTAATTAATGTATTCCATTTTCTGGGCGGTTGGGGCTGGAATTACGGAATAGTAATTTTAGTGCTTACCTTATTGCTCAAAGCAGTTTTATTTCCAATTGCTTATAAAACCTATAAATCGACCGCAAAAATGCGCGTGTTGAAGCCTGAGATTGATGAAATTAACGAAAAGTTCAAGGATAAAGACGCGGTAAAAAAGCAACAGGCCACTATGGATTTATACCGCAAAGCAGGCGTTAATCCTATGGCGGGTTGTGTGCCAATGCTCTTGCAAATGCCGATTTTGTTTGCAATGTTCCGCTTTTTCCCGGCTTCAATTGAGCTAAGACAAAAAGCATTTCTCTGGGCGCACGATTTGTCAACCTACGATTCAATATGGACATTCCCGGGCGGATTTGAAATTCCGTTTTATGGCGACCATATCAGTTTGTTTACTTTATTAATGACCGTTTCAACCATTATTTACACCAAAGTAAATAACGATATGATGGGAAGCAGCACTACGCAAATGCCCGGAATGAAAACCATGATGTATATTATGCCGGTTATGTTCCTTGGAATATTTAATAACTACGCAGCCGGATTAAGTTATTATTACTTTTTGGCCAATATGATTACATTCGGACAGATGTATTTGATAAGAATGACCATAGACGAAAAGAAAATTCATGCTCAAATTCAGGCCAATAAACTGAAACCTGCCAAGAAAAAATCGGGCTTTCAGAAACGATTGGAAGACATGGCTAAGCAACAACAGCAAGCCAGAAAAAAATAAAAATAAAAAAAACCGGTTGATTGCGACCGGTTTTTTTTATGCTTAATAATTTGAAATCTGTATATGCAATTTCGAATTCATCCTTTTACTCCTTCTTTTTAGCTATCCGCTTTTTAGTTTTTGGTTTCATTACCGAATAACCAAATTTGCCAATAAACTTGCCCAATTCATGATAAGCGCCATGGGAATAGACTATTGGTGTGCTTTTGTTAAAATCAAACTTATTGGTTTCTTCATTCAGTAAAGCTTCGGTGGCCTGAACATGAACAACTTCGGCCAGGAACATATCGTGCGATCCTTGCGAAATAACCTGCTTTACCTTGCACTCAATATTTATGGGCGACTCGGCAATAATGGGCGCACTTACTTTTTCGCCTTTAATGGGCGTTAATTTCATTTCCTTGAATTTATCAAAATCCCGTCCCGATTTTACTCCGCACCAATCGGTGGCGAAAACCAAATCTTTGGTGGTAAGGTTAATAACAAATTCGCCACTTTCTGAAATCAACTGATGCGAATATCGGCTTTTTCGTATGGAAACATAGGCCATTGGTGGTTCGGTATTCGTTGTTCCTGTCCACGCAATGGTAATGATATTGTATTTTTCCGGACTGTTTCCACAACTGACTAGAGCTGCAGGTAAAGGATAAACCATAGTTCCGGGTTTCCAGTGTACTTTTTTTAGATTTTTCTCCATAATTCAAAATTACAATTTTATCGGAAATTAATAGAAAATTTAAATTTAGACAATTTACAGTGTATAAAAAGGCGTTTCTTGTTTTTTTTCTCTGTGTCTCTGTGTCTCTGTGGTTATTTTTTTACTATAGAGACACAGAGACGCGGAGATCATGTAAACGATTATTATTCAATATACAGATAACCAGGTATATATATTTAAATATTTTCTTGAATTCAAGCCGAGCTTTAATTTTTATTTTCCTATTTTTATATTTTATTGTCGTTAATTTTAATGGGATGGGAGATTTAGACCTGAAAATATGCCAAAGTGCTTTTTTTGATTCACTCGAAAGCGCAAACAATGCTTTTGGTACTCCACATCTTTTTGCTGAACTCCGCTTTGATTTATCCGCTTTGACAATTGACGATATTCCAAACTTAATCCTTCCCGAAAAAATAATCTTTACCTGTCGTAAGGGCAATTTAAGTACAGAGTCACGTCTTGAAGCCTATTCTTTGGCCATTGATAAAGAAGTCGATTATATCGATATCGATTTTGAAGAAGATATGGATTTGCTTGAAGCCTTGCATTTTAAAATTATTAATTCGAATACGCACCTTATTCTTTCTCAGCATAATTACAAAATGACTCCCAAATTTGAAGTTTTAAAAGCAAGCACTCAAAAAGCATTTGATTTAGGTGCTGATATTGCCAAAATAATTACAACAGCAAAATCTGCTTCCGATTTAAAACAAGTGTATCTGCTTTATTCTCATTTTGATAATCTTATAACTTTTGCAATGGGCAAAGCAGGAATGGAGTCGCGTGCTAAAATTCTGCATCTTGGTGCTCCTTTTACCTATGCTTCATTTTCGAATGTTAAAACGGCTCCCGGACAAATGAACTTTCACGAAACTGTAGAACTTTATTATCAAATAAAAAAATAGATCATGAAGTTAGCAGTCGTCGGTAATCCAATTTCGCACAGCAAAAGCCCGCTGATTTTTCGTTATTTATTTGACGCGGAAAATTTAGAATACAGTTACGAAAAACTGCTTTTGTTATCAGTTGATGAAATACCGCAATTATTTAAAAATGAATACAATGGAATAAACATTACAGCGCCTTTCAAGCAAAGTGTAATTCCTTTTTTGGATGAACTTGCTGAAGATGCAAAAAGAATCGGAAGCGTAAATACTGTTATTTTAAAAGATAATCGATTAATTGGATATAATACCGATTATCTTGGAGTTGTAAACTCATTGGAAAGCTTTAATATTGATTTAACCGGAAAAAAGTGTTTGATACTTGGGGCAGGTGGGGCTGCAAGAGCAGCAATCTATGGACTGAAGTTGAGAAATGCAAAAATTCAGGTTTTTAACCGCACAACTGAAAAAGCAGAATCATTAGCAAAAGAATTTGATATTGAACAGCTTAAACAGTCT
>JAZDJM010000130.1:0-2191 GCA_043804305.1 Bacteroidota bacterium | reverse complement strand
GATGAAATACATTGTATTCTTCCCAGCTGTCGCCAATATCATCGACAAAGGAAATATTTACATTTTTATCGTTCGGATTAACTTTTCTTCTCCGTTTATAAGCTACCAAAAATACAGGTTCAATGCCCGAAGATGTTTTAGTACAGATACTTACACTTCCTGTAGGTGCAATGGTAAGCAAAGCGATATTTCTTCTGCCATATTGCTTCATTTCCTCAATAACTTCCGGCGCAGCTTCGCGAATTCTACTTACAAACGGATTATTAATTTCGCGGCTATAATTAAAAACAGGGAATGCACCTCTGCTCTTAGCTAAATTAATTGAAGAGCGATATGCTTCTATGGCCAAGGTTTTATGAACTTCGGTTGAAAAGGTTATTGCAGAATCTGAACCATAGCGCATTCCGAGAGCAGCAAGCATATCGCCTTCGGCTGTAATGCCAATACCTGTTCGCCTTCCTTCAATACTTTTTCGCTTTATATTCTCCCAAAGGTTTAATTCTACTCTTTTAACCTCTTTATCTTCCGGGTCGTTTTCAATCTTGGCAATTATCCTGTCAATCTTTTCAATTTCCAAATCAATAATGTCATCCATTATGCGTTGTGCAAAATGCACATGTGTAGCAAAAAGTTCGGAGTTAAAAACAGCCTTATCGGTAAACGGATTTTCGACATAACTGTATAAATTTAAGGCCAATAACCTGCAACTATCGTAAGGGCATAAAGGAATTTCGCCGCAAGGGTTAGTTGAAACAGTCTTGAAACCCATATCGGCGTATGAATCAGGAACCGATTCACGAATTACAGTATCCCAAAATAATATACCCGGTTCGGCAGAAGCCCAAGCATTATGAATTATTTTATTCCACAATTCGCGGGCATCAATTTCTTTAACAATTTGAGGTTTATCACTGTCGATTGGATATTGCTGACGATAGGTTTCTCCGGCTACAACAGCTCGCATAAAATCATCGGTAATTTTAACCGATACATTTGCTCCCGTAACTTTTCCCTGATGCATTTTTGCATCAATAAACGATTCTGAATCAGGGTGTTTTATCGAAATGCTTAACATTAATGCACCTCTTCTTCCGTCTTGGGCAACTTCACGCGTAGAGTTAGAGTATCGCTCCATAAAAGGTACAATTCCCGTAGAAGTTAGCGCACTGTTTTTTACGGCAGATCCCGCAGGGCGAATGTGTGAAAGATCATGTCCAACCCCTCCGCGTCTCTTCATCAACTGAACCTGCTCCTGATCAATTTTCATAATTCCTCCATAAGAATCAGAGGTTCCTTCATTGCCAATGACAAAACAATTGGAAAGGGATGAAATTTGAAAATTATTTCCAATTCCCGCCATTGGACTCCCGGCAGGAATGATATATTTAAAATCTTTTAGAAGCCCGAAAATAACCTCTTTATCTAATGGATCCGGGTATTTATGCTCAATTCGGCTAATTTCTGATGCTAATCTCAGGTGCATATCTTCCGGAGTTCGCTCAAAAATTTCGCCGTTTGAATTTTTAAGTGCGTATTTATTCATCCATACACTTGCAGCCAGTTCGTCGCCTTTAAAATATTTGACCGACTCGGCAAGCACTTCTTGATGAGCGTATGATTTAGTTTTCAAATTTTTACCGTCTAAATCATCCTCCGGGAAAGAGTTTGTCATTGGTGAAGACTCCGTTTGAAACCGCTGTACCTCTATTTTTCTGTAGAAATCAGAGGTTGTATTCTTTTTTTCTTCTTTTGTTGCTGGTGATGCGTCGGCGAACAATTCTTTCTCCATGATTTTATAAAGCTCGGTTAAATAATTTTTATTATAGCCAAACTGGCCATTTTTTCTATGTTCAAATGTAAAAATCATTTCTTAGATTTGGTTTTTTAATTATTAACCGGCGTCTGTTAGTAACTTTAGAGGTAGACATAAATCCTTGATTTTTACGTAAAAAATGAAAATCGAGAATTAAAAATATTTTTTCTGTTTTTTCATTAACACTTCAATTACAATAGATTATCGCCATTTCTTAAAATTTTTTGTCCGTTTTTTTAATTTTTTAAAAAAACTTTTTTTAAAAAATTAATTGGAATTTCAAAAAAAATGGCATGCCTCTTGTTTAGGCCTGCTATTTCTGTGCCGTGAAGTTTAGGGGATAAATTCTATTTTACAAAAAACATTTTTAATAAGTTC
>JAZDJM010000129.1:0-2658 GCA_043804305.1 Bacteroidota bacterium | reverse complement strand
GGAATGAAAGTATTTGAAACTTTATCCAATGATTTCAAAACTGAAATCGACTTACGTTCAATGAAACAAGGTGTTTATTACTTAAGAGTAGATGACGGTGTTACTGTTCATACTCAAAAAATAATGAAACAATAAGTTTTTCTTCAAATTAATAAAAAGCCCTTCGGAAAGATTTCGAAGGGCTTTTTTATTATCCTAGCCAAGCTTTTCGTTATTTAATGTGCTAGTATATTTCAATTTTTTATGAAATTACAATAATAAAATGCCACAAAAAATCCAATTCACCAAATTCCGCCAAAAATTAATTTATAGCATTAAACTTAATGTTCTGTATAAATGCTTGATAAAAACAGATATTTAGGTGACTGTAATTTTTTTGATAAAATATTTTGATGACTAATTAACACTAACATTCTCAAAATTATTAATCATATATAATTGTTTGAAGTCGTAATTCAATTTTAGTGAGTTTTGGCGATTTTGTGCTTTTGTGGCAAAAAAAATCCAATGCATCTATTAATGAATTTACTCCTAGCCTTTGGATTCCAATTAAATAAACCACTTCAATTTTGTTTAGCAACGATTAAAACGTATCTTTACAGCGTCAAATTACATATTTAAATGCGAAATTTAGCGATGATTTTATTTGTCCTATGGGCAAATATTTTATTTAGTCAATCCTATGGCACCTATTATCAAAGTGCAGAAGGCTTAAAATCAGATGCATTAAAAGCAGCTCTGAATACAATTATTAAAGGACATATCGCGTTTCCTTACACATCGGGGGCTACAGATGTTTGGGATATATTGAAACAAACCGATAAAGATCCAAATAATACAGCGAATGTAATTCTGCTTTACTCCGGCAAATCTATCTTAGCAGGCACGGCTGGTAACGAATTCAGAGATGGGACAGGTTGGACTCGTGAGCATGTTTGGCCTCAGTCAAGAGGTGATTTTAGCACCGATTTTCCGGGAGTTGGAACCGATGTGCATAATTTAAGGCCTGAAAATGATGGCGTAAATTCTGCGCGGAGCAATCGATCATTCGATTATTGCAAAGTTTGCGAATCAGTTTTATATAATGGAGTTGCAACCGGCTCATATGTCGATAAATATGAATATAGTTTTGAACCTCGCGATGCGGTTAAAGGCGACGTAGCCCGAATGATTTTTTATATGGCGGTTCGCTACGAAGGCAAAGACGGCGAACTTGATATGGAATTAACGGAATCGCTTCCAGGGATTTCGGAAAAAAATCCTGTTCATGGCCGTTTGTCAACACTCTTGGAATGGAACCGTATCGATCCGGTTGACGATTGGGAACGAAATAGGAATAATATTATTTACAACAGCTTTCAAAGAAATAGAAATCCATTTATAGATTTTCCAAATCTGGCTGAATACATTTGGGGAAACGCTGTAAATGCAACTTGGTCATCAACATTTAGTACATTTCCAAATGATGGCGAAACCAATGTTGAGGTTAATTCTACAATCAGATTTGTATTTGCCAATGCAGTTCGCCATTTGGATAATTCAGAGATTACAAATGCAAATGTTTCTAATCTGTTAAGCTTAAAAGAAACGGATATCAATGGAATAAATGTTGATTTTACGGCAAACATTGATGCAGATAAAAAGGTGATTACCTTAACGCCGAATTCGAATCTTAAATATGTACAAACCTATTATGCTTCAATTAATGGGGTAGAATATGCCGACGAAACTGTAAATAATTTTACGGCCATTAGTTTTACAACTCGCATACAAGATGTTACAGCACCTACCTATATTTCTTCTCCTATAAATGGAGCTAATGATGTGTATAATAGCGCTTTAATAAGCTTTGTTTATAATGAAGACATTCGGAATATTGATAAGTCGGAAATAAGCGATGCTAATGTTGCAAATTTATTCAGTATAAGAGAAACAAATAGTAATGGAGCAATCGTTCCATTTACAGCAACTTACAATTACCGTAACCGAACGATAACCATAACACCAAGCAATAACTTAAAAAATAATCAGTTGTATTTTGTAAGCATTGCTCCGGTTGAAGATTATTATGATAATGCAACACAGGCATCTACTCTGAACTTCACTACCGTTGAGATTTCTTTAAATACACGATTAATTATTTCGCAATATTATGAAGGATTAAGCAATGATAAATACATTGAAATTACAAATCTGGGAAGTGAGCCTGTTGATTTAAGTACCTATCATTTGGGTCGTTTTAGCAATACAGACAATCCGGCAAATACAGCAGTTTATAATGATGGTAATCAGTTAAGCGGCACTATTGCAGGCGGACAAACTTTGCTTTACCGAAATCCAAGTGCTTTAAATCCTGCCTATGCTAAAACAAATTCCATCGCCTCCACCACAGCGACCTTTGTTAACGGTGACGATCCAATTGCTTTAATGAATGGTGGAAATACCTGGCAACACCGGGTTGATTGTATCTATGCGTCGATAGCGAGTGGAGTTTGGGGGCTCGATCGCAGCTTTTATCGCAAAGCAACGGTTACAGAAGGAAATAAAAACATGAGTGTTTTAGACGGAAGCGGCGAGTGGATAGAAGCAAGCCTAGCTTCTGTAGCTAATGCAACAACTGCAAATTCAGAATATTTAGGTGTTCATATATTTAATCCT
>JAZDJM010000128.1:0-4007 GCA_043804305.1 Bacteroidota bacterium | reverse complement strand
GTTTGATTCAGAACGAAATGTATCAATATTTTGCCAAATTTTAACGAAAGTATTTTGGGCAATATCATTGGTGTCTTCATGCGAAAATACCATTCTTCGGATATGCCAATAGATACGTTCCTGATATTCACTTACCAGTATCCGAAATCCTTGTTCACTACTTTGAGGCCGGATTATTAATTGGATAATTTCCGAATCGCTAAAATTTTTCAATATGATATCTATTCACCTTTGATTCGATAAAATAAAAAAGGTTTAATGACCTATTCTTTTGTGCCCAGTTTCAATTCCATTTCTTTTTTTAAAAAGTCGATGGCATTGCGTAAGCTTTTATTTTTTGAGTTTTGCTCGTTTTGAATGATCAATTGTCCGAGTTTGCTGGCACTTTCATCTGAATTTAATTTACTGGCGGCCGTATTTATCTGACTTACAATATCTTCTTTTGCCTGAATTAACATCATCCACGATTTAGAACTTATGTACAATTGTTGCGATAAATTGTGCTCAAATTCATCTCTAATGGCTTGAATCAATCTTGTTTGAAACTGAAATACATTTAAGTTTGCCTGATTTTGCCGAATAATTAAATTGGAAGGTGAGATTCTTTCTAAAAACAACACCAAACGTTCATAGGCTTGTAATCGAATAGGAGTAATTATTTTAAGGTTTTCTTTCACTAACTGATTGCTCAGTTCTTCTTTCAATTGTTTTAATTGATTGCCAAACGCTTGTTTTAAAATAAAATAAGCGGTAAGGAAAACAATAACCGAAGGCAAAGTATATTTAAGAATTTCAAGCAATTCCATAACTGTCAATTTAAAAACCCTCAAAAATACGAATTCTTGGTCGCATTTCTATTATTCCGGACTCGAAATTGCATTTTTTAAAAGTGTGAGCATCATTTTTTTATCCTTTCCAGAAATAGTCAAAATCAGTTCTAAAACTCCGGTTCGGTTCAATCCTAGATTTCGCTCATAAAATTGTAAAAGTTCATGATTCTCTTTTGTAATTCTAAATCCGGTATGTATTTTCTTTTCTTTCGACATCATTATTTTTTCTGGGGATTAAAATAAGTATTGATTAGTGATGCGCGGTATTTTGAATTGCTAAGCCCGTAACCGGTAGATTTATTAAATACTGCATGTTTGGCTCTTCCTTTTGCCCTTGCAATAAATACTTCAGTCCCTACCCAGGTGACTTCACATTCAGTGCCATTAACATATACAGTATCACCGATTTGAACATCGCTGAGCATTTTCCTGAGTTTTCCTAATTTGGTTTTGCAAATTTCAAATTCTTCGGTAAGTGAAGAAAAAATTGCCGCATCGCCACCTAAATCCGGATGAAATTTTCGTGCAAGCCTTCTGTATTCTGCTTTTAAATCGACGGCTGATTTGATATGATCGAAAAACATTAACTATTTTTTTTCAAATGTAAAACATTGTCAAACGTTTTGCAAGTTTTTTTTTAATTTTTGTTGAAAAAATGTCTTTTTAAGATTATGGGGAGTTCAGTTAAGTGATTCAAATTCAATAAAAACTTCAGCTTTGAGGTAGGTTAATTTTGTTTTCTGTATAAAAGTTTACAAATAATTCATTAAGTTTACGGCGAATTAGGTATTGGGATAGTATCCTGATTTACCAAAATGACTACGAAATGGACAATTATTCAATTTCCTCTTTCCCTAACCAGGAAACGGAGAGTGCCTGCCTTATCAAGCTAAAGGGCGAACTCTCGATTCAGAATATTTTTGCTATTAAAAAGAATTTGGATTCTGAAATTAATAAATACAAGGATATTGTTATCGAAATATGCGAGGTAAGCATTATAGATTTAAGTATTTTACAATATCTGCTTTCTTTGAAGAAATCGGAAAAATTATTGGAAAAGAATTTTACGATTGAATTTAACATGGATGAAGATAATACTGAACTTCTTGAGCACGCCGGTTTTAGAAATATGGACGAGTTTAAGTTTAAATAGTTATTGTTAATTGCAGCTTTTGTAAATGATTGATTGAAATTATTAAAGTATATTGAAGGGATAAATACTAATTTGGTTTCGTAAGAAGCAAAAAATACAAATTTAACACAAATGAAAAAAACAATTTTAATTGTTGACGATTCGGAAAGTATTCGAAAACTTGTACAATTTAATTTAAGCAAGGCTGGATACTACGTTTTAGTGGCTAAAAATGGAGAGGATGCACTAAAATTCTTTTTAGGTGAAAAAATTCATCTTTTGCTTACCGATTTGCATATGCCTGTTATGAATGGACTGGAATTAATTAGAGAAGTAAGAAAAATTGAGAATTACAAACATATTCCAATTCTTTTTTTAACCACAGAAACCCAAATTGCAATTAAAAAAGAAGCGAAAGAATCGGGAGCTACCGGATGGATTGTTAAGCCATTTGACTTTGATAAACTCTTGGCAACCATTCATAAAGTACTTAGATAAAGGTTATGGATGATTTAATAAATAGTTTTTTAGATGAGGCACATGAGCTAATTAGCGATCTGGAAGGTTCATTGCTTACACTTGAGGAAATCCCCAATGACAGAGATGCGGTTCATCGTGTTTTTAGGGTTATGCATACCTTAAAAGGAAGTGGCGGTATGTTTGGTTTTGATTCAATTTCAAATTTCACACATCATCTTGAAAGTATTTATTTCAAAATCAGAAATCAGGAATTAACTATTACCAAAGAAATACTCTCACTGACTTTAAGATCGGTCGATTTAATTAAGGAACTCCTTAAAAATAATGAAAAACTACCTAAAAATGTTGAATTAGAATACAATAGCTTAATTCAGGAAATTAAAGCTGTATATCAAGAAAATAAAGAAATAAGGAAAACGTCGCAAATAATATCGGAAAAACAACATCAGACAATTCCGGAAACAAATGGAGATTTTAAAACATTTTATATTCACTTTGAACCCAATATCAATTTACTGCAAAATGGAACCAACCCAATCTATTTAATTGATGAATTAGTTTCTCTTGGGAATTCTTATGTTATTGTCAATCTGGAAAAGCTTCGTGATGTAAACAATTTGGTACCGGATAACTGCTATATATCATGGGATGTAGTGGTTGCAACTAACGCTGAATTGAACGAAATAATGGATGTGTTGATTTTTGTTGAAGATGACAGTACTATTGATATTCAGTTTATTGGCGATGCAAACTTGCTTGATTACCCTGAATTTATTCAAGTTCTTGATAATTACAGGAATCAAAATTTATCTTTAAATTGTATCGAACTTCAACAAATCGGTGCAAGAGTAAACCAGAAGAATCCGCAGATAGAAACAGCTGTTGCTAAATCAGATAATACCACAACAGAAGTAGAGGAAATACTCGATGTAACATCAAATTCGTTAAAACAAAGCCTTGATCATCAAGAAAATGGCCAGTTTAATGAAATTTCAAAGACTACGGCTACAAGTTCGTATTCTACAATACGGGTTTCGGCCAAAAAAATTGAAACCTTAATGAATTTGGTTAGTGAGATGGTAACTTCCCAGGCCAGAATTAATTTATTAGCTGAACAAATTAAGAATGCGGAACTTTCTGATTCTGTCGAAGTTATGGAAAAACTTACGAGGCAATTACGCGACAGTGCATTTGAAATTTCACTGATTCCTATCGAAAGTTTGCTTACGAGGTTTAAACGATTAATTCGTGATCTTTCGAATGAATTGAAAAAGGAAGTCAATTTTACCGCAGAAGGTGCAGATACAGAATTGGATAAAACCATTATCGAAAATTTGAGCGATCCGCTCATGCATATTTTTAGAAATGCCATAGATCATGGCATTGAGGATGCGGAACAGAGGAAAAAAAGCGGCAAGCCTGAAGTTGGGAATATAGCCTTAAAAGCCTATTATTCAGGAACCAATGTTTATATTCAAATAATTGATGATGGAAAAGGAATTGATCCTGAGATAATTAGAAAAAAAGCAATTGAAAAAGGCTTGATTTCTTCAAGTGAAAATTTA
>JAZDJM010000127.1:0-3369 GCA_043804305.1 Bacteroidota bacterium | reverse complement strand
TCAAAATTTATTGCAAATTAATTATTAAAGGGCATTTTTTATTTGAGTAATTTTTGATTCCCTGCTAATTGAGTATGTTTTATCAGTTTGATTGCATAATTCAAAAAGCAATAAAGCCTTTTCAAACAAGACTCTTTGTTTATTAAAATTCTGTTTCTGGCCCATTTGAAATAGAATTTCAGCCAGCAATTCAAGATTTTCCGGATTAATCCCTTTAAAATTTTTAATGTATTCTTTATTAGAAGAACCTTGTAGTGCCAAAAATTTTTCAAAATCAAAACCAGTTTCCTGTTTCAGAAGCTCACATGTCTCTTCAAATTTATTTTCAATGGAAACAGCAAGATTTTCTTTATTGCCAGTGAGGAAATTTAAAAGTGACTGCAATAGCAACGCAATTTTTTCAATTTCTCTCATCAGGTAGTCTTTCCGTTCCATGATTTCAATCTTTTATTATTGATGGCAAAAAATGTCCCAAATCGGTGTCAGCCAGAAATAATTATTCTTTTACCAATAGATTAGAGATCATGCATTCAGCCGGATTATCAGCCACATATCGTAATTCAATCGCACAATGTTGTCTTGATTCAAATTTGTTGTATAATTGTCTGGCTTCTGAGCCGGGCTTTATAAATAGTGTTTGTGAAAAGTTATCTCCTTCCGGCTTATACAAAAATGTCAGCTCGTAGCCAACAATCTTAATATTGGTGCCATTCAGATGTTGAAATGAAGATTTTCGTTCAACCATATTTGTCACTTTAGCCTCAGTGTAAGCTTGATATTGTCTTCTTTTTATCATCCGGGATATTGATGGACCAGCCAGTAAACCTGCAATAACACAAACAACAGAAATAAGAATTACAAAGTTTTTGATACCAAAAGAATTTTTAATCCAATTCATTAAAAGGTATGATTATAAAAATAAGCAGACAAAAATTACTTTTTATTAAAAATTTCATCCAGTTTCATTTCCAGCGCCTGACCGCGCAAATTGGTTGCTATTATTTTTCCATCAGGGTCAAGCAGGAAACTGGCAGGAATACTTCTTACTTCATACAATCGGGCAGCAACAGAATTCCAGAATTGAAGATCACTCACATGGTTCCATTCAAGTTTGTCAGCTTTTATTCCTGCCACCCAGGCATCGTGTGTTTTATCAAGTGAAACCTGGAAAATTTCAAAACCTTTATCTTTATATTTATGAAAAACCGAAACCAGGTTAGGGTTTTCCATCCGGCAGGGACTGCACCATGAGGCCCAAAAATCGAGCAATACATATTTTCCACGCAACGAGTAAAGGTCAATGGTATCGCCTTCGGGCGAGGGAAGTGCAATATTAGGAGCCACAGCCCCTAAGCCAAGCATCTCTTCTTTTGTTCTTTTTGCATCAATCGTTTTTTTCATATCACCAACCTGGGCATGTAAGGCTTGCACCTGCTTCGATGCCGGATACCTGGCCATCAATGCAGCATCAACTTTTTCGAAGATTGTAAAATGTTCTTCCATTGAAAGTGCATATTGGTTACCAATTCTTTGGAACAATGCCATCATATTGACCATTGAAGCAGGATCATTATTAATAAATGAATTTAAAAAGTCACGGTGAATCACCAAAACAGAATCAAAGTCTTTCTTCAATCTTGAAAAGATGGTATCATAATAAGGGTGTTTCAGGTTAGCAATCCTTATTTTTTCAATGGAATCAAGCAATTGATATGTTTCCTTTGCTTTCTGGTTAAGTTGCCTTATTTTTTCTGATCCCGGCGATCCGGTAATGGTATATGTGTTTTGTAAATTCCTTATATCGGCTGTTATACTCATTTGTTCATCCGGCTCAACTAAAATGGTGATAAAATTATTTTTTGATTCCCTGATCAGAAAAAATGTGGGTTCTTCGATCAGCCCTTTGAATTTGAAAATTCCTTCTTCTGTGACAACTGATGAATCAATCAATATCATATCACGAAGATCAAATTTTTCTAATTTGATCAGATTTTTATCTGCATTGCTAAGTGTTCCTGTGATAGAGAAATTGGTTTTTTCAAAGTTGCATGAAATAAAAAGCCCGATAAAGGCCAGTGTAATTAATAATATTTGCCTGTTCATTATTCCTTCTGATTTCAAATTATAAAAGCAAATGTAACAAATATTGGGCATTTTCTTCAATGTTCAATTATGAACACTCTGTGTTTCATTTTTGTACAGAGGATTGACGCTAAATCAGTTGTAGAAATATTAAAAATTCTGAAATACAAACATTTAAGTCAAATGGTATAGTATATGTTAAATATGGTACTTGTGTTTGCGGTTTTTAATACACAAAGTTTTTGTATATGATAAAGAACTTTATTGTTACCACGATTAGAAATATCATTAAAGATAAGTACTATTCACTGATCAATATTTTTGGTTTATCAGTTGGTCTAACTTGTACAATTCTGATTCTTCTTTACGTTAATCATGAGCTTTCGTACGATAAATACCATAATAAGTATAAAAAAATATACAGGTTAGAAAGCCACTTTACTATTTCGGGCAAAGAAGAAAAAGCAGCAGCCACATCAGCTGCTTTAGGGCCGACTTTAAAGGATGAATATCCTGAAATTGCAGAATATACCCGTGCTGCGCCTACCGGGAAACAATATCTGAAGTACAATGATAAAACTTTTGAAGAAGATAGTATCGTGATGGCAGATTCTGCATTTTTCAGAATTTTTACACATCCATTCATTGCCGGCGATCCTGAAAAAGCATTGACAAGGCCAAATACAATGGTTATAACTCAACATATGGCCAATAAGTATTTTGGTAAAAACAATCCTATCGGAAATATTATTACTGACATTGAAGGCAATTCATATGAAATTACAGGTGTGATTGAAAATCTTCCATCCAATTTGCATTTACGGTTTAATGGTTTGATTTCAACTGAAACGCTGGTTGAGCAAATCGGCAGGGACCAGGCTAATTCAAGAGCTTCGGCTGCTTTCTGGAGTGTTCAGTTATATACTTATGTGCTCGAAACAGAAAATAGCTCAATATATAATGTGGTCAACAATTTTGATTTTTTCTATGAAAAATATATGAAAGAAGTTGGTGACCAGTTGCAGGGTGCAAACTTCAGATTGATGGTTAAACCATTGGCTGATGTGCATCATCATTCAACTGATTTGATATGGGATCTTCCCGGTGGAAATTTCAAATATGTGTACATATTTTCAATAATTGCATTATTCCTGTTAATTATTGCCAGCATAAATTATATGAATATGGCAACGGCCCGGTCAGCAAAAAGGGCAAAAGAAGTAGCTATGCGAAAAGTTGCCGGTTCTTCACGGACTGCATTAATGTGGCAGTTTTTAACCGAATCAG
>JAZDJM010000126.1:0-13623 GCA_043804305.1 Bacteroidota bacterium | reverse complement strand
TAGCTGATGGTTCAAACCAGAATGATATTTCTTTTGCTCTTCCCATAATTGTTCAAATTCGTCGATATACATTTGTCGAGTAGTATATCTATTTCTAATTCTTTCTAATCCATCTACAAACGGTTCATTTGCTTTTGGTGAAATTTCAAATAAATAAGATCCTAATGTTTTATTTTCTATCTGGATTCTGGTTTCATCTATTCCTATTTTACCCTCTTTAGCATTTCCTTTAAAAATAGCTCCATCATCTTTTCCAGCGCTTCTGCTGTTACTTAAAAAACCTCTCCTTTGTATTAAGTGATAGAAGACTCTTCCAATTTCTTCATAAGACAGTTTTTCAGTTAAAGCTCTATGTCTTAATTCGTAGGGATTGAGTGCAAACCAAGTTCTTAATTCTTTTGTTGGAAATTTCCTTGTTTTCTTCCATTTCTCGAAATCCTTTTCAGCCAAAGGACACATGTTTATTTTTGCTAATTCTTCCAGTAAGAATTTTTTTCTTAACTTTCTTCTGAAAAATTGTCTGCGAGCCCCTCTTGCTGCAGTTCTACCTGCATTTTTTGATAATTCACCTTCACCATCACCTAAATTGTCTACACCAACAGGAAATATTCTACTTCCCATTCCTAGAATTTTATTAGCAGAGTCATCCACTATCGCCCATCCAATCGAATTGGTACCCAGGTCTAGTCCAAGTATTTTTGTCATTTTTAATGCTTTTTTAAGTGTATAATTCTTTTCTTTTTTATTTGTTTATTTTTGCTCTTATATCAAAAAAGTTTTCTTACATTTGATGCATAAGATTTATTCTAATCTTTAATCTTATCACAATAAGGCTATATGCCGTAGATGAAAATCTTTAGTCCTGCTTCGGTGGGACTTCTTTTTTTGGATAATACGCTTTAAGCATTTATAAATTGGCTAATATTTCGAAAAAAATAAAGATTAAACCAAAGCAGACATTATAATTCAATGAACTTTCCAGCTCTACAAAAAAATAATTTAACGCAATTGCCTATCTCCCCGGTAGTATCTATTGGCAATATTATATACATTCAAAAATAATAAATAATTAATCAAAAATGAAAAGAGTTCTGTTTTTTTTACTGAATATGCCCTTTATGTTTTGTTTTACCTGTTTGTAATTTAACGGAATACCATATTTCCTGCTTAGAAAGCCTCTCAAATCTGGTAACTGGTTTTAAAGATTTGCTAATTTTTTGTCGCTTACAAAACCTATTCTTTCTCTTTATATCTTTGCCCCCATGATTAATAAACCACAAAAAATTGCGTTTTATACTTTTGGCTGCAAACTTAACTATGCAGAAACTTCAACCATAGCACGTTCGTTTACCGAAAGAGGATATGAAAAAGTAAATCATCAGGAAGATGCTGATTTGTTTGTAATTAACAGCTGCACCGTTACCGAAAATGCCGAAAAGAAATGCAAATCCTTAATTAAACAGGCTCGCAGGAAAAACCCAAATATTCAGATTGCTTTGGTGGGTTGCTACTCACAATTGCGCCCGGATGATACTGCAATGTTTGAAGGTGTGGATTATGTATTGGGCAACGAAGAGAAATTTAAATTGATAGAATACATTGAGCAGGCCTATGAAAATTGTTATACCGTAGCCGGAGATATAAGCACAAGCAAAGTTTTTAGTCCTTCGTATTCCCTTGGCGATCGCACCCGAAGTTTCTTAAAAATTCAAGATGGCTGCGATTACTTTTGTACGTTTTGCGCTATACCCTTTGCGCGCGGGCACAGCCGGAGCGATAGTGTTGAAAATTTAATCAAGGAAGCGCGTTTGATTGCTGAGCAAGGAACTAAAGAACTGATACTTACCGGAGTAAACATTGGCACTTTTGGCCAAAAATCAGGAAGCAGCCTTTTTGAATTGCTGAAAGAATTGCTGAAAACAGAAGGTATTCAACGCATTCGTATCGGTTCTATTGAGCCTAATTTGTTAAGCGACCAAATTATTGAGCTAATCAGTACTTCGAGAGTTATTATGCCTCATTTTCATATTCCCTTGCAATCGGGTTCTAATAAATTGCTAAGTCAGATGAAGCGAAAATATACACGCGAAGTTTTTGCGGATAGAGTACGTAAAGTGAAGCAAATGATGCCTCATGCCTGTGTCGCTGCCGATGTAATTGTAGGTTTTCCGGGAGAAACGGATGAAGATTTTGAGCATACTTACCGCTTTATTGATGAGCTTCCGGTTTCCTATCTTCATGTATTTACTTATTCCGATAGGCCGGAAGCGAAAGCAAGCAAGTTTACACATAAAGTATCACCAAAAGTTAAGAAAGAAAGAAGTGAGAAACTGCATCTTTTAGGCGATAAGAAAGCACGACTGTTTCATATGGAAAATTTTGATATGGAACATAAAGTTTTGTGGGAAGGTACTAAAAGCAAAGGATTTCTGCACGGATTTACAGAGAATTACATCCAGTTAAAAACCATTTACAACAAAGACCGGATTAATAAATTAGAGCTTGTTACTTTGAATAATCTGGATGAAAACGGCGATTTTCTGATTAATTTTGATTTTTAAAACTCTCTGGATCTCTGCAAAAAAACTTTGGAACTTTGCGTTTAAAAATTGCATGAATTAAAAATTTTAACGCAAAGACCGCTAAGAAAATACCGCCAAGAACGCTAAGAAATTAGCATACAATATATTAATCAATAAATAACAATTTAATATCTTTGACGTTCTCTGCAAAAAAACTTTGCGAACTTTGCGTTTAAACCTTGCAAACTTTGCGTTTAAAAACAAACAGTTTATAAATAAAAAACAATATGTTAGATTATTCAAAACTCACCAATCAGGTAATTGATTTAAGCAAAAACATTGGCCAATATTTACTCACCGAAATCAAAACCATTAAGCAAAGCGATGTGGAGGAAAAAGGATTGCACAATCTGGTCACCCATGTCGATAAAACCGCTGAAAAAAGAATTATTGATACCCTTGACCTGCTCCTGCCCGATTCAGGATTTATTGCCGAAGAAGGCACAAGCACAAAAATCGGCAAAGAATACAACTGGATAATTGATCCGCTTGATGGAACAACCAATTTTATTCATGGTGTACCACTTTACTGTATCAGTATCGCTCTAAAAAGAAATGACGAACTGGTTTTAGGCGTAATCTACGAACCCAACCTCGACGAATGTTTTTATACCTGGAAAGATGCACCTGCTTATCTAAACGGAACGGTAATTCAGGTTTCTAAAATCCCGCTTATTGAGCGATCATTATTTGCCACCGGATTTCCATATTACGATTATAGCAAACTGGATGGCTTTATGGATTTTTTTGTCTATCTGATGAGAAATAGCCGTGGAGTAAGACGATTAGGCTCAGCAGCTGTTGATTTAGCCTATGTTGCTTGTGGAAGATTTGAAGGATTTTACGAATATGGATTGCAGCCTTGGGATGTTGCTGCAGGAATCTTATTGGTTCAAAATGCCGGAGGAAAAGTTACCGATTTTAAAAATGGTACTGATTATCTATTTGGACAAGAAATTGTTGCTGTAAATAATCTGATTGCCGATGAGTTTAACGGGCTTATTTCGAAGCATTTTTAAAATACCGTAAAAAAAACAACAGATTTATTCAATTTTATTCGTTCCAACAAAATTAGATTGCCTTTCCTCAATTTTTCGACTAATTATTTATTTTTAAAATATTTGGTGCATTTTTTCGTGATTTGGAGTTTTACCTACGGTGAGGGCTTCGCCATGGGTGGCTTTTTTTTTAACTACAAATACACCAACACTCAAAACTTCATCAAAAAATTAGCACTAGTAAATTTTAGCGAAACAGGATGACAAATTTACATTATACTTTCCATGTGTTCTTTGCAGTAAACTATTTTATTAATACATTTGATGAAGTTTAAACTATTAATATGAAGGCATTTTATCATAAATCAGTAATTTCAATTCTTCTGGCATTTATTTTTATTTCGATAAGTTTTTCACAAGAAACAGATACCATTCAAAAAAAACAAAAACTCATTTATCAGTTCGAAATATTTGAAGAGATAGCTCCACCGGTTTGGCATAAAACCCAAAAAGCCTTTGCCGAAGCCAGAGAATTAAAGGCCGATCTTATCCTAATCCATATGAATACCTATGGCGGAATGGTTGATATGGCAGATTCCATTCGAACTAAAATTTTAAATTGTCCTATTCCTGTTTATGTATTTATCAATAACAACGCGGCTTCTGCCGGGGCATTAATTTCGATTGCCTGCGACAGTATTTATATGGTTCCCGGTGCAAATATCGGTGCTGCAACAGTCGTAAATCAAACCGGACAAGCCATGCCTGATAAGTATCAATCGTATATGAGAAGCATGATGCGCTCTACTGCCGAAGCTCAGGGACGAGATCCGCAGATAGCTCAGGCCATGGTCGATCCGCGAATTTCAATAGCTGGAATTATTGATTCTACAATGGTTTTAACATTTACGCCTTCTGAAGCAGTAAAACATGGATTTTGCGAGGCCGAATTAAAAAGTATACCCGCAATTTTCGATCGCCTTCAAATCAAGGATTATATCATTAAAAAACAAGAACTTAAATTCACCGATCGAATCATTCGCTTTCTGATTCATCCAATGGTCAGCGGAATTTTGATCATGATGATTGTTGGAGGAATTTATTTTGAATTGCAATCGCCTGGAATAGGTTTCCCGATAGCTGCAGCCATTTTAGGAGCTGTGCTTTATTTTGCCCCGCATTATATTCAGGGCCTTGCCGATCATTGGGAAATTATTGTTTTCATTATCGGACTTGTTTTGCTTGCCGTTGAAATATTTGTAATTCCCGGATTTGGAGTAAGCGGAGTATTGGGAATTATTTTTATTATAGCATCTCTGGCATTGGCAACCATTCGAAATGTAGGCTTCGAATTTACACTGCCCGATTTTACCAATCTTATCTATGCACTGCTTTATGTTAGTATTGCCTCGGTGGGCGGTCTCGGCTTATCGTACTATCTGTCTTTAAAACTTTTTGGTAGTACACAGTTTGGCGAGTTCAGCCTGCAAACCACTCAAAATAAAGACAAAGGCTATAGCATTAAAGACAATACTTATCAAAAAATGATTGGTGAAAAAGGTTTTGCTTTTACCGTGCTCAGGCCATCCGGCAAAATAAAAATCGATAATAAATATTACGATGCGGTTGCAAAAATTGGATATATTGAAAAAGGAGAACAAGTAAAAGTTGTGCACTATGAGAACGCCCAACTTATTGTGATGAAAGTAAAGGAAAATGAAGCTTAAACTAATTCAGGGCGATATAACAAAACTTAAAGTTGATGCAATTGTAAATGCAGCAAACAATAGCCTTTTGGGAGGTGGAGGTGTTGACGGGGCAATTCATCAGGCTGCCGGAACTGCCCTGCTCGAAGCTTGCAGAAAACTAAATGGTTGCGCCACTGGTGAAGCTAAAATTACTCCGGGTTTTAATCTGGCTGCAAAAAATATCATTCATACAGTGGGGCCGGTTTATCATGCACATTCAGTTGATAATGCGAAAAAATTACTTGAATCTGCTTATCGGGAAAGCTTAAAACTCGCTGAAAAAAACCGATGCAATTCGATTGCATTTCCAAATATCAGTACCGGAGTTTATGGTTTCCCTAAAATAGAAGCTGCAGAAATAGCGATTGAAACAGCAAGCAATTTTCTTGAAAGTAAACCCGTCTTCCTTAACGAAATACTTTTTTGTTGTTTCGACACAGCGAATTATCTGATTTACAAAGAAAAACTTGGCTTATAAATCAATACATTGCTAAAAATTATCTTTTTATCCGGGTATTATAAAAATTAGTAAAATCGCGGTTGATTTCATCACGAACTCTCCTGTAAACCTTCAATTTTTCTTCTTCGCTGCCTGTTGCATCAACCGGATCCTCAAATCCTATATGCAATTGCTCCTTTACCTTTCCTAAAAAAACAGGACAAATTTCTTTTGCGTGATCACAAACCGTAATAACGAAATCAAAATCCATGTGAATAAATTCATCCACATTTTGAGGATATCCTTTCGAAATATCTATACCTATCTCCTGCATGACTTTTATGGCATTCGGATGAGTTTGTTTACTGGGTTTAGTACCTCCTGAAAAAACTTCTAGCTTATTATCGTAAGATTTTAAGAAACCTTCTGCCATTTGGCTACGGCAAGAATTTCCGGTACAAAGGATAAGAATTCGCATATAATTTTTTATACAAAGAAAATCATAAATCAGCAAAAAAGGCAGTATCCGCATGTTAAATTTTAATTAAAGAAATAATAAACCGATTTGAAATATTAATTTAAAATCAGTTGTGCCCGGCTAAATGATGAATAATTGGGCTAAAGCCCACTTATCAATGGCCATTAATTACACCGTTATCAATGCCGGAGTTATCCAAGGGCGTGCATCCACCGGACTTTAGCCATTCTGAAAATGACACATTTATCATGCACAAGTTGGTAAAAATTATCTTGTTTCTGTTTTTACCAAACAATTATTGATTAAAATAATAATTGATAAAAGAATATTCCTAAATTTACAGCAGTTTTTACTATGAGCAAAACAAATTCGACTAAAAAAAGACGTAAAAAAGCTAAATCGATAACTTTCAAATTGTCCTATAAGCAGTATCAATCTTTGCAAAATTACAGTCTTTTACAAGGAACATCGCCTATTTCTGCTATAAAAAGCAGGATAAGAGATTGTATTGAAGAATACTCAAATGAAAAGATAGGTAGAGTCGATTTCCCTAAAAATCAGCTTAATATCTTTGATGTACTTAAGAATGAAGAGCAACAATTGGAATTATTCGATTAATTTTTTGTTGGTAAAATGTTTACAAATTATTTAAAGCTGATTAAAGTATTGTATATATTTGCATAGCCAAAGTATAAATATACACCAACCAGCATGAGCACAAAAAATGATCGCCTTAAAATTATCCGCGAAATTATTAATAAAAACAAAATCAGCAGACAAGAAGACTTACTGTTGCTATTGGTTAACCGCGGTTTTGACCTGACCCAGGCCACACTTTCCAGAGATTTACGCGAACTTAAAGTTGGAAAAATTCATGATACTCATTTAGGAAGTATTTATTTTGTTCCGAACGACGAAGATGAAGAACCCTTAAGAGGCGCTATTTCTATCGAATTCTCTCAAAATCTGGGGGTTTTGAAAACAGAAGCAGGATATGCAAACAGTGTTGCAGTTCGAATTGATAATGCAGAAATTAATGAAGTTCTTGGCACCATTGCAGGTAATGATACTATCCTGATAGTTTTTAACGAAAATTTGCCTGAAAAGAATAAAATTCAGGCACTCGCCCAGCATTTCCCTGATATAAATCACCTAATTATAAAATAAACATTGGCGCCCTCGTTTTAAAAACGAGGGCTTTTTTTTAAAATTATGAATAAAGCAGCAAAATTAATCCTTGAAGACGGCACAACTTTCATTGGTAAATCATTTGGATTTCCTAAAAGCATGGCTGGCGAGCTTGTATTTAATACAGCCATGACCGGATATCCCGAAAGCCTGACTGACCCATCGTACAAAGGGCAAATCCTGATTGCCACTTATCCATTAATCGGCAATTACGGAGTTCCGGGCAAAAACGAAAAAGATAAAATGCTTGAATTTTACGAATCGGATAAAATCCAGATAAGCGGTTTTGTAATTTCTGATTATTCCCATTCTTACAGTCATTGGAATGCAGAAAAAAGCCTTCATGAATGGATGTATGAGCACGAAATTCCCGGAATCAGCGCCATTGATACTCGGGCATTAACAAAAATATTGAGGGAAAAAGGAAGTATGCCGGGTAAAATTATAATCGATGACAAGGATTGTGATTTTTTCGATCCGAATCAATTAAACCTGGTTTCGGAAGTTAGCATATCACAAAAACAAGTTTATGGCAATGGAAAATACAAAATCCTATTAATAGATTGCGGTGTTAAAAATAACATTATCAGGCATTTTCTTAAAAGAGACACCTGCATCATTAGGGTTCCGTGGGATTATGATTTTTTAGAAGAAGATTACGACGGACTATTTATTTCCAATGGTCCTGGCGATCCGGTTAAATGTGAAATAACCATTCAACACCTTAGCCATGCGTTTCAAAATGATCAACCTATATTCGGTATTTGTCTGGGTAATCAGTTAATGGCTTTGGCTTCAGGAGCTCAAACCTATAAGCTTAAATACGGCCATCGCAGTCATAATCAGCCTGTGCTGCATTGCAATACCAACCGCGCTTACATTACTTCGCAAAATCACGGTTATGCGGTTGATAACAGCACTTTAAATCCTGACTGGCAACCCTTGTTTATAAACTTAAACGATAATACAAACGAGGGTTTTAAGCACACCAACAAACCATTTTTTTCCACCCAGTTTCATCCAGAAGCCTCGAGTGGGCCTACAGATACCGAATTTCTGTTCGATTTATTCATCAACGAAATAAAAAAATACAAAGGACATGCGATATAAGAAAATACTTATTCTTGGTTCAGGTGCTTTAAAAATTGGAGAAGCCGGTGAGTTTGATTATTCAGGTTCTCAAGCGATTAAAGCGTTAAAAGAAGAAGGAATAGAAACCATTTTAATCAATCCCAATATTGCCACAATCCAAACTTCGGAAAAACTGGCCGATAAAGTTTATCTATTGCCTTTAACTGATTATTTTGTTGAGAAAATCATTGCAAAAGAAATGCCTGACGGAGTACTGCTCTCTTTTGGCGGACAAACTGCATTAAACGTTGGGATTAAGCTTCATCAAAAAAGAATATTTGAAAAATACAATGTCGCTGTTTTAGGAACACCTATCGAATCAATTATTCTGACAGAAGATAGGCGTTTATTTGCCGAAAAACTTCGTTCAATAAACGTTAGTACAGCGGAAAGTATTGCTACTGAATCTCTTGAAGATGCGTTGCTTGCTGCCGAACAAATTGGATATCCCATCATAGCAAGAGCTGCATTTACTTTAGGCGGTCAAGGAAGTGGATTTTGTTATACCCCTGACGAATTAAAGATTCTGGCAAATACAGCCTTCTCCTTTTCCAGTCAGCTCCTCATCGAGAAATCGCTAAAGGGCTGGAAAGAAGTTGAATACGAAGTTGTGCGTGATAAATATGACAATTGTATTACCGTTTGCAATATGGAAAACTTCGATCCGCTTGGCATACACACCGGCGAAAGTATAGTAGTTGCTCCGTCGCAAACCCTTACAAATTCTGAATATCATAAGCTGCGCGCCATTTCCATCAAAATAATTCGTGCTGTAGGCGTTATTGGCGAATGCAATGTGCAATTTGCACTCGATCCTTTTTCAGAAGATTATCGGGTAATTGAAGTTAATGCCCGTTTGTCGCGCTCTTCTGCACTTGCATCAAAAGCAACAGCGTATCCATTGGCTTTTGTTGCAGCCAAGCTTGGATTGGGATATGGCCTGCATGAACTCAAAAACAATGTTACCAAAACAACATCCGCTTTTTTTGAGCCCGCTTTGGATTATGTTGTGGTTAAAATTCCACGATGGGATTTAGGAAAATTCGACGGCGTTTCGCATTTGCTCGGCTCTTCGATGAAAAGTGTGGGCGAGATTATGGCCATTGGCCGAAGCTTTGAAGAAGCCATTCAAAAAGGCTTACGCATGATTGGGCAAGGTATGCATGGATTTACAGCTAATAAGGATATTAAAATTGAAAACCTTGACGAATCTTTACATAATCCAACCGACAAGCGGATTTTTAGCATTGCTCATGCCTTAAAGGAAGGTTATACGATTGAAAGAATTAATGAATTAACCGGAATAGATCATTGGTTTCTTGAAAAATTATACAATATCCTTAAAATTGAAAATGATATTTCCATTTTTGACTCTCTGGAGAACTTAGGTTACGAAAAATTACTGGATTCAAAAAAAGCAGGATTTTCCGATTTTCAATTGGCCCGTATAGTTCTAAAAAGCGATGACGATGCTATTGAAGAGGACATGATAAAAGTAAGACAGTTCAGAAAGTCGTTGGGAATTGTTCCCGTAGTAAAACAAATTGATACGCTGGCTGCCGAATATCCGGCACAAACCAATTATTTGTATCTGACCTATCACGGAAGTTTCAATGATATTGAATATAAAAATACGAAAAACTCGATAATCGTATTAGGTTCTGGCGCTTACAGAATAGGTAGCAGTGTGGAATTTGACTGGGGAAGTGTAAATGCCTTGAATGAAATTCGCAAGCAAAATTACGATGCCGTGATGATAAATTATAATCCGGAAACGGTAAGCACAGATTATGATGTTTGCGACCGTCTTTATTTCGATGAACTTTCGCTCGAACGTGTACTTGATATTGAAGATTTGGAGAAATCGAGAGGAATTATCGTTTCGGTTGGAGGCCAGATTCCGAATACACTTGCTTTGCGTCTTCATAAACAAAATGTTCATATTTTAGGCACATCAGCCATTTCTATTGATCGGGCTGAAGATCGGCATAAGTTTTCACAAATGCTCGACTCATTAGGCATTGATCAACCTAAATGGAAGGAATTAAGCAGTATATCAGAAATTTATCGCTTTGCTGATGAAATCGGATTCCCATTGCTTATCAGGCCTTCCTACGTTTTATCAGGAGCCGCAATGAATGTCGTTTCCAATAAAAATGAAATGGAACATTTCTTAACACTTGCCACCAACGTTTCCAAAAAACATCCGGTCGTGGTAAGTCAGTTTATTGAGCACGCCAAAGAAATTGAATACGATGCCGTTGCCGAATATGGCGAGGTAAAACTCTATGCCATTTCGGAGCACATCGAATTTGCAGGAGTACATTCTGGCGATGCAACTTTGGTATTTCCGCCCCAAAAAATCTATTTTGAAACTATACGCCGGATTAAACGCATTGCAAAACAAATCGCCAAGGAATTGCAAATATCAGGCCCGTTCAATATGCAGTTTCTGGCAAAAAACAATGAAGTAAAAGTGATAGAATGCAATCTCAGAGCATCCCGAAGTTTTCCTTTTGTATCAAAAGTTTTGGGAGAAAACTTTATTGAAGCGGCAACTAAAGTCATGCTTCGGATACCGATTACAAAACCTCCCAAATCCATCTTCGATATTGACCATATTGGGATTAAAGCTTCACAATTTTCCTTTTCAAGGCTTACAAAAGCCGATCCTGTTTTAGGAGTCGATATGTCCTCAACCGGTGAAGTGGGTTGCATCGGAACGGATATGAACGACACTATTCTCAAAGCTATGCTGTCGGTAGGCTATACCATTCCTACAAAAGCGGTTCTGCTTTCTTCGGGCGATACCCGATCAAAAGTAGAACTTCTAAATCCTTGCAGGCTATTAATTGAGAAAGGATTAAAGATCTACGCAACTCAAGGCACTCATGATTTCTTAAAAGAAAATGCCATATCCTCCGAAGTATTGCATTGGCCCGACGATGAAAGAAAACCAAATTCTCTGGATTATCTGAAAGAACGAAAAATTGATTTTGTGGTAAATATTCCTAAAAACCTAACGACTAATGAATTGAACAATGATTACACCATTCGCAGAGCTGCCATTGATTTAAATATACCACTGATAACCAATGCGCGCCTGGCAAATACCTTTATTACTGCTTTTTGCTCAATGGATGTTGATGAACTGGGCATACATTCAATGGGTTCCTATTTTAACTGAAAATTATTGCAGTCAAATTGCAGCAAATTTTCAATAAAGCCTATTTTTTTTACATTTGCATTGCTAATTCAGAAAAGAATGATAAACAATTTCAAAGGCACAAAATATAAATTACAAAGCGTAAAAACAGGCACAATTTTTAGCGATCAGGGCTGGACACTTGATGCTCCGGGTGAAAATGGATCAACTTTAATACGAGCGGTTTACGAGAAGAATTCGCTAACAGTTGGAGACAGGTCGCATGGTTTTTACCAATTTGCGGATTGGCTTCCGATTCAAAAAACACTTAAAGGTTCGTCGGCACCAATTACCTACAAAAGTATAAGTTTGGCCAAAGAGTTAGGCCTTAGTAATTTATACATTACATTTAGCGGATATTGGCCCGAAAAAGGAGTTGAAATGAAAACCTGCTCTTTTAAGGAAACTGAAGCTTACTCTGTTTTAGGAAGAATGCCCAAAGATTTTGATAAGGTTTTGGTTGTTGCTTCTGCCGGAAATACTGCCAGAGCTTTTGCCAAAGTGTGTTCCGACAATAAAGTTCCCTTATTGCTTTTTGTTCCTGAAGATAATTTAGATGCTTTATGGTTTGATGAACCCATTAACGATAACGTAAAATTAGTATGCTCAGCAAAAGGAAGTGATTATTACGACGCAATTCACCTTTCGAATATCGCCTGTGAAATGGACGAATACATTGCAGAAGGTGGCGCAAAAAATGTTGCCCGTCGCGATGGCATGGGAACAACAACTTTGTCGGCTGTTACCACAATTGGACAAATACCAGAATATTATTTTCAGGGCGTTGGAAGCGGAACAGGTGCAATTGCAGCTTGGGAAGCTAATTTACGTTTAATTGGCGATGGCAGATTTGGTGAGCGGAAAATGAAATTAATGGTTTCGCAAAACTTTCCTTTTCAACCGCTTTATGAGGCATGGAAGATAGATTCACGCAATTTGCTCCACCTTAATGATGATTTGGCACGTGAGCAGGTTGAAACAATATTGGCTAAAGTCTTAAGCAATCGCAAGCCTCCTTACTCAATCGTTGGGGGATTGTATGATGCATTAAAGGACAGCAATGGCGATGTGCTTATAGTTGATAATGAAGCTGCCCTAGCCGCCTCAAAATTATTTGAAGAAACGGAAGGTAACGATATCCATATTGCGGCTGCTGTAGCGGTTGCTAGCCTTATTCAGGCGATAAATAATAAGAAAGTTAATAAAGAAGCACTTATCATGCTAAATATTACGGGTGGTGGCGAAAAACGATTTGCTTTAGAAAATAAGGAATTGTTTTATTTAAAACCTCAATTGATATTTAAGATAAATCCTGATAATGAAGATGTTAAAAAGAAGCTCACAGGATTATTTTAACAAAAAAACCGCCATGAAAGATCAAGGCGGTTTTAAATATTAAATTAACGCTTAGCCTCTGTCTATTATTCTAAGCTTTTCTTTTAAGCTTCCTATTTCAGCTTTGGCATGTTCAATTTTCTTTTCAAATTCCATTTTTAACACTTCAGCATTTTTTGTATTGGCAAAAAAGCCCATATTGTTTTCCCAGAGCAATACGTCTTCCTGAAGTTTTTCCATTGTCTTTTGAATTCCATAACGTTCTTTGTTCAAATGATAGTTATCATCATTTTCTTTCATATTATGAATTTTTTCTTTAAAACCTGAATGCCTGAAATCGGATTTGGAGATATTAAATTTATCCAACTGGCTGTCGATTGCTTCGCGATAGGCTTTATTGAGTTTATCCATATCTTTTCTTGGAACATTCCCAATTTCAATCCATTTTCTTTGAAAGCCTTTTATCAATTCAAGATTTGCAGCTTTATCTTTTCCAAAATCGGCAGATTTTATTTCCTG
>JAZDJM010000125.1:0-7368 GCA_043804305.1 Bacteroidota bacterium | reverse complement strand
ACATTTCAAATAATAAATAAGTCAAAAAAAGGATCGCTTATCCGCAATTTCCTATCGTTTGATAAATAGTTATTATCGCTTATTCATTTAGTCAAATCCTGAAAGATTTCCTTCTTACTTTTGTTGAACCAAATTAAAATAACGAAAATTTATTAAAATGTTAATCGATATTATTATCATCAGCTATGTAGTTTTGCTTGCCATTTTAGTTCATTTCTCAGAATCTATTCCGCACTTTAGTTTAAAAATCGTGCTTATCGGGCTTTTTTTTAGTCCAATTATCGGATTTTTAACCTATTACTACTACCAAAAATTAAATAAAACTACTGATTAATTTAAATGATCACCACTATTCGTCTAATGGAAGGACGCTTGTGTTCGTTTATAAAAGCCTTCATAAGAAGAACAGGTTCGATTCCTGTATAGTGACAAGTTTAGCTTTTCGCCTTTTCGGCCATGGTTTGATGTATTTTTGAAGCTACTAAATCGATGGCTACATGGTTTGTTCCTCCTTGTGGAACAATGATATCTGCATAGCGTTTTGTAGGTTCAATAAACAATTGATGCATAGGCTTTACCCATGTGCTATAATGTTCCAACGTTTTATTATAGGCTCTTCCCCGCTCTTCCATATCACGTCTGATAATACGCATTAGCCTGTCGTCAGGGTCTGCATCCACAAAAATTTTTATATCCATTTTATCGCGAAGCTTTTTATTGGTTAAAACAAGAATTCCTTCAATAATAATAACCTCCTGCGGAATAACTTTTAGCGTTTCAACTGCTCTCGAACAGGTTAAATAAGAATAAATCGGCATTTCGATAAGCTTATTTTCTCTTAAAATATCAATATGTTTATTTAAGAGTATAAATTCGATAGAAGACGGATGATCGAAGTTAATTTTTGCTCTTTCTTCGGGCGATAAATGCCCATTATCCTTATAATAAGCATCTTGCGGAATTAAAGTAACCGAATTTTTGGGCAAAAGATTAATAATTTTCTTTACTACCGTTGTTTTTCCTGAGCCGGAACCACCGGCAATTCCAATTATAAGCATAGCATTTATTTTAAGCGAAAATAGGGAAATAATTTGGCACAACAAATCCGGGAAATTAACATTTTTAAAGAATCATAAAATGAAAAATCGGCCATTAATAGCCGGATATAATTATTTTTGCATTCGTAAATGAAATTTTAAATCATTTTGAAACAATCTTATGGTATGAATATCAACAGCATTTCTCTTTCAAAACTCAGTATGAGTATTTTACTCTTTGGTGTTTTTTTTACATCAAGTCTTTTTGCACAAGTCTTTACACCTGTAAAATGGCAGATTGCCTCCGAACAAACAGCAGATAATGAATACAATTTAGTTTTTACAGCCAGCATCGACGAACATTGGCATTTGTACTCTCAAGACATCCCAATGGCTCCGCCGGCAACAACTTTTAATTTTGAAGCAAACGAAAGTATCGAATTAATTGGCAAAGTAACTGAAAGTGAATCAGTATCGGAATATGATCCTAATTTCGAAATGATTTTAAAATATTTTTCTACTCAGGCGGTTTTTGTTCAAAAAGTCAAAGTTTTATCAGCCGAGCCAACAGAAATAAAAGGATATATCACATTTATGAGTTGTGATGATACACAATGCCTTCCTCCCGACGATTATGAATTTCAATTTAAGCTGAATGAAAAAATGACTATTTCAGAAGCTGTTTCATCAGGCGAAAATTCAAATCAATCCGGAAATGAAACTTTATTTGGCTTTTTTATAATGGCATTTTTATTTGGTTTGGCTGCCATCTTAACCCCTTGTGTTTTTCCGATGATACCAATGACCGTTTCATACTTTATGAAAGACGGCGAAAACAAATCAAAAGGAAGAATGCAGGCATTGGTTTATGGCATTTCAATTATTGCAATTTATGTTTTTATCGGTTCTGTATTGGCAGTAGTTGCAGGTCCTGGTATTGCCAACTGGCTGAGTACACATTGGTTGCCCAATATTTTATTCTTTTTGATTTTTATGATTTTTGCAGCTTCCTTCTTTGGAATGTTCGAAATAGTGTTGCCGCATTGGTTAGTCAATAAATCAGTTGCCGGAGAAGATAAAGGCGGCATTATCGGTTCGGTTTTTATGGCGTTCACATTGGTTTTGGTTTCTTTTTCGTGTACCGGCCCAATTGTTGGAACAATTTTGGTTGAATCGGCCGGTGGCCAGATTTTAAAACCGATAATTGGAATGCTTGGCTTTTCCCTGGCATTTGCCCTGCCTTTTACCACTTTTGCTTTCTTCCCACAGTGGCTAAATAAGCTGCCTAAATCTGGCGGCTGGTTAAATTCGGTAAAAGTTGTATTAGGTTTTTTAGAACTGGCACTCGGATTAAAATTTTTAAGCATAGCCGATCAGACCTATCATTGGGGATTGCTCGATCGTGAAATTTATTTGGCGCTTTGGATAGTCATTTTTGCACTGATGGGTATTTATATTTTAGGGAAAATAAAATTTGCCCACGATAGCGATGTTCCTTATGTTACAGTTCCTCGCCTCTTGTTGGCGATTATTACTTTTTCATTTGTTGTTTACATGATTCCAGGAATGTGGGGCGCACCTTTAAAAGCGCTTTCCGGCTATTTGCCACCTATGCATACCCAGGATTTTGATATCGATAAATCAATTCGCGATCAATTAAAAACAGCCAATTTTAATGCCGGACAAATGGAGAAAAAAGCAATTTGCGAAACTCCGAAATATCATGAGTTTTTGCATCTTCCACATGGACTAGAAGGCTATTTCGATTATGAACAAGCACTTGCCTGTGCAAAAGAACAAAACAAACCACTGTTTATTGATTTTACAGGCCATGGTTGTGTTAATTGCCGCGAGATGGAAGCAAATGTCTGGGCTGACCCAAAAGTTTTAAGCCGATTAAAAAATAATTTTATTATCACTGCACTTTATGTAGATGACAAAACAAAACTTCCTGAATCAGAGTGGATAACTTCAAGTTATGATGGAAAAGTTAAAAAAACGGTCGGGAAAAAATTTGCTGATTTTCAAATAAGTCAATTCAACACCAATGCGCAACCTTTTTATGTTTTGCTTAACACAGACGGCAAAATGCTGATGCAGCCAAAAGCCTATGACTTAAATATCGATAATTTTGTTCGCTTTCTGGATGAAGGATTGGAGAATTTTAAAAATGACAAAACGGTTGAATTAAAACGCTAAAAAGCTATCCGCAAAATCCGGAAACCATTTATAATAATCTTCGAGCGTATTGATATTGGCAAGTATTGCTTTATTATCAGTTAAGAAGTTTCTTTTTTCGTAGCCGTTTAGAAACTGCTTAAAGTCAGTAATTGATTCAATTTCTGAATTAAAATCCTTAACTATTTGTTCGCCCAAAAGTAAGGGATGGCCATTTTTTTCCTTAAAACGGGGAACAACATAGGTTCTTTCATTATACAATGCTGATAATCCGTTCAGGAGCTTGCTGTTAATAAATGGATTATCAATGTTTTGAAGAAAAACTCCATGCCCTTTTTCAATACTGCTTAATCCTGTTTTTATCGACCATAATCTTCCTTGCTCAGGATAAAGGTTTAAAACAAACTCCAGACGTTCAGAATAAGATTTGCAGGCATTTTTAATTCTATCAATATTCGATTTATTAACGATAAGTATGATTTTTTCTGTACGAATTTGCAAATAATTTTGAATGATGTGCGTTATAAAAACATTGTCTTCCGAAAAAGGCAATAAAGCTTTTTCTCTACCCATTCTATAAGAACTTCCCGAAATTAAGAGTACAGCATCTAGCATAAAATTTCAAAAGTAAGAAAAGCATTTTATAAAAAAAAGCAAGTTTGGGAGACTTGCTTTTCTAAGGGATAAATTAATATTACGTTAAATTTATTGAATGGTATGTTATTAATAATTATTAACCGAAATTAACATAATCCAATAAACTAACCGTCAGAAAAGTGCGAGCGCCTGAATCTATTTATCAAGCGTAGCGATCTATTGAATAAACGATCAAATTCTCAGGATAAATATCCTGCTTCATTCCGTATTAATTTGTTTGTTTCCGAAAGTTTAAACAAAAAAAAACCGTCGAAAAAATCAACGGTTTAATTTCTATAATTACCCTTGTATTATTCAGGATGAATTGCTTCAGTAGGGCATACATCAGCACAAGAGCCACAGTCTGTGCAAATATCTGGATCGATAACATATATGTCACCTTCGGTTATTGCTTCAACCGGACATTCATCGATACATGCTCCGCAAGCAACACAATCATCATTAATTACATAAGCCATAATAATAAATTTTAATATATTAAATAAATTCTAGTTCTCGCTGCAAATGTATAAATATTTTGGAATTCAACTTCTAAAATATTTTCTTTAAAAAAACATTTATATTCTTTCTAAATTATGAAATTGTTGGGTGAATATTAGCCGATTAAACTAAAAATAAATTTACATTTGCGACATCAAAAAAACTAAATTCAGATGACTGATAAAATAGATAAAGTTATTGAACTCGACCACGTTGTAATTCGATTTTCTGGCGATTCAGGCGACGGTATGCAACTAACAGGCACTTTATTTTCTGATACTTCAGCTTTAATGGGCAGTGGAATAGCCACTTTCCCCGATTATCCGGCTGAAATCAGGGCACCACAAGGTACTGTTGGCGGAGTTTCTGGTTTTCAGGTTCATTTTGGCTACGATATCAATACTCCAGGCGATTATGCTGATGTATTAGTAGCTATGAACCCCGCTGCATTAAAAGCAAATGCAAAATGGACAAAAATGGGGGGAAGTATTATATTGGACAAGGATGCTTTTACACCAAAAAATATTGAAAAAGCAGGATATAAAACCAGCGATCCAATTGCTGAAGATAAACTTGACCGTTTCAATATTATTTTTGCTCCAATATCGAGCATGACGCAAGAAACGCTCAAGGATAGCGGAATGGATAATAAAACTATTCTCAGGAGCAAGAATATGTTTGCTCTTGGAATGTGTTATTATTTGTTTAATCGTGAACTGACTTTTACCGAACAGTTCTTCGAGAAAAAGTTCAAAAAAGTACCGGCTGTAATTGAGGCAAATAAAAGGGTGTTAAATGCCGGCTATAATTATGGTTACAATATACAGGAGCTGACGCCCTACAAAGTTGCAGCTGCTGAAATTAAAAAAGGAACATACCGTAACATAAACGGAAATACAGCTACAGCCTGGGGAATGGTTGCTGCAGCTGAGAAGGCTAATCTTCCTCTTTTCTGCGGTTCGTATCCTATTACTCCGGCCACCGATATTTTGCAGGAATTATCTGTATTAAAAAACTTAGGTGTTAAAACTTTTCAGGCTGAAGATGAAATTGGTGGAATTACTTCTGCTATTGGTGCTAGTTTTGCAGGTAATTTTGGAGTTACTACAACCTCAGGACCTGGCTTAGCTCTTAAATCTGAAGCAATTGGATTGGCAGTAATTACAGAATTGCCCTTAGTTATTGTTAATGTTCAACGTGGCGGACCTTCAACAGGCTTGCCAACTAAAACTGAGCAATCTGATTTAATGCAGGCTTTGTACGGAAGAAATGGAGAAAGTCCTGTTCCGGTAATTGCTGCAAGTACACCTTCAAATTGCTTTCACTATGCTTTCCAGGCAAGTAAAATTGCTTTGGAATATATGACTCCGGTAATTTTATTAACAGATGGATTTTTAGCAAATGGATCTCAGCCGTGGAGAATTCCAAATATGGATGACTACCCTGAAATAAAAGTACCTCTTGCAAAAAAAACTGATGAAAAATATTTACCATATTTAAGAAATCCGGAAAATCTTGTTCGCGAATGGGCAATTCCGGGAACTCCTGGCCTTGAACATCGAATTGGCGGACTGGAAAAAATGGACAAAACCGGTACAGTTTCTTATGTTCCTGAAAATCATCAGATAATGACAGATTTAAGAGAACAAAAAGTTGCAGGTATTGTTGCTGATGTTCCGGATTTGGAAGTAATCGGTAATGAATCTGCCGAATTGTTAGTTATAGGTTGGGGCGGAACTTACGGTCACTTGCTTACCGCCGTCCATGATTTACAAAAAGAAGGCAAAAGTATTAGTTTGGTTCAATTTAACTACATTAAACCACTTCCGGCAAATACAGCCGAAGTATTTAAAAAATTCAAAAAAATAGTTGTTGCCGAAATTAACAATGGTCAATTTGCCAGTTATTTGAGATCAATGCATCCTGAATTTACCTATCTACAATACAATAAAGTAATGGGACTGCCATTTACTGTTGCTGAATTAATGAACAATTTTAATCAAATTTTGGAGGAGAAATAAGATGTCGGTTGAAACAAAATTAACTTTCAAAGATTTTAAGAGCGATCAGGAAGTACGCTGGTGCGCAGGTTGCGGAGACCATGCAATTCTGAATTCAGTTCAAAAAGCTATGGCAGAAATGGACATTCCGAAGGAAAAATTTGCAGTAATTGCAGGTATTGGATGTTCTTCACGCTTCCCCTATTATATGAATACTTATGGTTTTCATACCATTCATGGTCGTGGTGCCGCCATTGCCTCAGGTGTTAAATCGGCAAATCCTGATTTAAGCGTTTGGGTGGTTAACGGTGATGGCGACGGTCTTGCCATTGGTGGAAATCACTTTATCCATTTAAACCGCAGAAATATCAACATCAATCTTTTGTTGTTTAATAATGAAATTTATGGTTTAACAAAAGGCCAATATTCGCCTACAACAAAAGAAGGAACCAAAACAAAAACATCTCCTCACGGAACTATTGAACATCCGTTCAATCCGGGAGAATTAGTTTTAGGTGCAGAAGGAAAGTATTTTGCCCGCTCCATTGATTTAAATATGAAACTTACTCAGGAAATTCTCATCGATGCTGAAAAACATCAAGGAACATCCATCGTTGAAATATTACAGAATTGTGTAATTTTCTCTGATAATGTTCATGGATATTATACTGATAAAGAACACAAACTCGATCGCCAAATTGAACTTCGCCATGGTGAAAAAATGATATTTGGGAAAGATAATGACAAAGGTTTGGTTTTGGATGGCATGAAACTTAAAGTGGTTACAATTGGCCAAAATGGGGTAACCGAAGATCAGGTTTTAACGCACAATGCCCATGAAGAAAGCCCATTCTTGCACTGGATGCTAATTAATATGAAAGGCCCTGATTTCCCGATAGCATTAGGAGTTATCAGAGCCGTTAAAGCAAGCGTTTACGAACAAAAATTAGAAGCTCAAATTGCTGAAGCTAAAGCTAAATAGCCCATAAAAAATATGACTGATTTATTAAATAGCG
>JAZDJM010000124.1:0-2556 GCA_043804305.1 Bacteroidota bacterium | reverse complement strand
TAGGTCTGAAGGTCTTAAAGTCTGAAGGTCTTAAAGTCTGAAGGTCTTAAAGTCTGAAAGTCTGAAAGTCTAAGCAGTCTGTTTTTTTATTTGCCGTCTTTCCGACATTCCGACTTTTGACTTTTTGACTTTCCGACTTTTTGACTTTCCGACTTTTTGACACATAAAAAATAAATCATAATTAAACTAAACCCTGAAAATGAAAAATAACCTATTGATGAGCCTTGCATTCTTATGCTTGTTTGCAACGCTAAATGCACAAAACACACCAATTACTCAAGCCGATTATCGTTTGGCAGAACAATTTTCGCCAACCAAAATAAAACGATTGGTATTCAGCACTGCTGTTAAACCAAACTGGTTGAAAACAGGTGATAAGTTTTGGTATTCTTACAATACTTCAGATGGAACCAGTTTTTTTATCGTCGATCTAAACCTAAAATCGAAAAAACTTTTATTCGATAACGATAAAATGGCCGCTCAGTTGACTTTAATCACCAAAGATCCTTACGATGGCCAGCATCTCCCAAAAATTGATCCTAAATTTAAAAAAGGTGATACTGTTTTTCAGTTTGATGTAACAAGCAGTCAGGATGAAAAAGACGAAAAAAAAGACATTAAATCGGACAGCACTTCAAAAAAGATAGCCAATAAAAATGATTCTAAATCCAAAACTGCAGATAAAAAACCTAAGAAGAAGGTTTTTCATTTGGAATACAATATTACAACGGGAAGTTTGTATGAAATATCAGACTGGAAAGAAGAAAAAAAAGATCCGCGCTGGGCTAATATTTCACCCGATGGCGAAAAAATTGTTTTTTCGCGAGGATATAATCTTTATTGGATGGACAAAGAAAATTATTTAAAAGCAAAAAACGAAGAAGACGACGTAAGAGATACAACCCTTGTTGAACATCAATTAACTTTTGATGGCGAACAATATTATGCTTACGGCGAAGGCTTTACGGCTTCTGATAATGATGATGAAAAGAAAATAGAAAAGGAAAGCAAAAAAAGAGGTAGCGCTTATATTTCATGGTCGCAGGATTCGAAAAAATTTGCACTTGTAAGAAATGACAGCCGAAAAGTTAAATCATTATGGGTAATTAATGTTTTGGCAAATCCTCGTCCCGAATTGGAAACCTACAAATACACCATGCCGGGCGAAAAAGAATCGGCACAGCAATCCTTATGGGTTTTTAATATGGCCGATACTTCGCGCAAGCAATTTGATGTGAAAGCCTATAACGACCAAACTATATCCATCGAAGGTGAAAATAAAACCAATAAACAAAAACTGGAAGATTATGTTCCAAGAACATGGTTATCAAAAACTTCAGATAAAATCTACATCACAAGAAAAAGCCGCGATTTATACAAATTGGATGTTTGCGAAGTAAACCTCAATACAGGCGAAGTAAAAGTGCTTATTGAAGAAAGAATGAATACCTACATCGAAGAAAAAACCTTATTTATGCTAGGCGATGGAAGTGAATTTGTACATTGGTCGGAGCGTGATGGCTGGGCACATTTATACAGATACGACGGTAAAGGAAATTTGAAGAATCAAATCACCTCCGGGCCTTGGCATGTTTCGGAAATCGTTAAAGTGGATGAAAAAAACAGACTGGTTTATTTTATCGGCAATGCACTCGAAAGAAATGAAAATCCTTATTATTCACATTTATACAGTGTAAATCTCGACGGTACCAATTTAAAATTGCTTAACAAAGGAAATTTTGACAATCAGGCAGAAATGAGCGATTCTTTTAAATATTTTATCAATAATTACTCTAGAGTTAATACGATTCCAAAAACCGACATTCGCGATAATGCAGGCAATATAATGATGGAATTGGAAACTGCCGATTTTCGAAATTTATTTGCTGCCGGATATAAATTCCCTGAAGTTTTCACAGCCAAAGCTGCCGATGGAATTACAGATATTTATGGCGTAATGTATAAACCGTTTAATTTCGATTCCAGCTACAAATATCCTTTAATCGAATATGTTTATCCCGGCCCTCAAACCGAGGCGGTTAACACTTCTTTTTCAGCCAATATGGACAGAACCGACCGAGTGGCGCAACTTGGTTTTATTGTAATAACTTTAGGCAACAGAGGCGGAAATCCAAACCGTTCGAAATGGTATCACAATTACGGCTATGGCGATTTAAGAGATTATGGCTTAGCCGATAAAAAATACGTTGCTGAACAGCTGGCACAAAAACATGCTTATATCGATATTGAGAAAGTTGGTATAACCGGACATTCCGGAGGGGCATTTATGTCTACAGCAGCACTTTGTCAATATCCCGATTTTTATAAAGTTGCCGTTTCATCAGCCGGAAACCACGACAATAGTATTTACAACCGCTGGTGGAGCGAAACACATCATGGCGTTAAAGAAGTAATTGATAATGAAGGAAATTCAAAGTTTCTTTACGAAATAGAAACCAATCCTCAATTGGCTAAGAATTTAAAAGGAAAACTACTTTTGGTTCATGGCGATATCGACAATAACGTTCATCCGGGAAATACAATTCGTATGGCCAA
>JAZDJM010000123.1:0-3325 GCA_043804305.1 Bacteroidota bacterium | reverse complement strand
AAATAACATCACCCTATATATTGATACCACAGTATTTCTTGGAGAAAACTACACTTATCGTATTTACGCTTTTGATGGAAATAAATGCTCACAAACTATCGAACAAAACATAAACCTGGCGTTTGGCGCACCAACGAATTTCCTGATTTATCAACTTACTGGCACTTCTTTACAACTCACCTGGCGGGACAACAGCCTGGGTGAAGATGGCTTTAAAATCGACCGGATGGCCGAAGGGGGTAATTGGGAAAATGAAATTGCCACTGTAGCTTCAAATCAAACCATTTATACCGACAATACCGTTATTTGGAACACTTCGTACACATACAGGGTTTATGCTTATTCAGGGGATAATTATACGACAAAAGCTGAAAAAACAATCATCATAAATTTTGTGCCCACTAACCTTCAAATTGAGAACGTTTCAGGAACCTCTTTAAAACTAACCTGGCAGGACAACAGCCTGGGCGAGGACGGTTTTAAAATCGACCGCATGACAGAAGGAGGCGCCTGGGAAAATGAATTTGCTTCAGTTCCTGCCAACATGACCAGTTATACTGATAATTCCATTATCTGGAATACTTCCTATACTTACCGGGTGTATGCTTATTCAGGCATAAACATCACAGAAAAAACAGAAAAAAACATTGAGATAGATTTTACCCCGACAAACCTGCAGATTAACCAAATCTCCGGCGCTTCGCTTCAACTCAACTGGCAGGACAACAGCCTGGGCGAAGATGGTTTTAAAATTGACCGGAAAGTAGAAAGTGGTAACTGGGAAAATGGAATTGCTACGGCAACGGCTAACCAAACCAACTTTACTGATAATACAGTATTATTGAATACATCCTATACCTATCGAGTGTTTGCTTATTTAGGTAGTTGTGTTTCTGATTATGCCGAGTCATATATGATTTTTATTTCTGATTGCATTGATTATAATGGAAATTTTTATCCAGCTGTGCAAATTGGCAATCAGATCTGGATGAAAGAAAACCTGAAATCTATTCATTATTCTGATGGAAGCACCATTTCAGGAGTGTATGCTTACGATAACAATGAAAGCAATGTAGCAACTTATGGCAGGTTATATACATGGGCAGCAGTGATGAACGGCGCTGGCAGCAGCAATGACAATCCAAGCGGAGTGCAGGGTGTTTGCCCCGATGGCTGGCACGTGCCCAGCGATGCTGAATGGACACAATTAACAGATTATCTTGGAGGCGCGGGTGTAGCAGGCGACAAAATGAAAGAAGCCGGAACAGCCCACTGGAACAGCCCGAACACAGGCGCAACAAACGAAAGCGGCTTTACAGCCCTTCCGGGAGGCTACCGCCACCTCAATGGAGGTTTCAGCAGCATTGGCTACTACGGTTACTGGTGGTCTTCTTCTGAGCTCGTCAATAGTAGCGCCTGGAGCCGGCACCTGTACTACAGTGGCAGCAATGTGAGCAGGAGCTACGGCAGCGAGAATTATGGTTTTTCTGTTCGCTGTTTGCGGGATAATTAATTTATTTGAAACTTTATCCCGCGAAGCGGGGTCGGAAATTTTTAAAATTTTGGCAAAATACAATGAACTACTGCTATATAAAGCTACATACGATTTATTGTTGGCTATTTTCCAATTTACAAAGGAATTTAGCAAAGAGTATAAATATACCGTGGGTGAGAGTTTGAAAAAAGAAACAATAGAGCTGCTGGTATTGATATATCGGGCCAATAGCCAGCGAAACAAACAGGAAACACTGCAAAAAGCAAGGCTGTTTGAAAACCTACGAGGTTCAAGAACCCCGTAGGTTGCCAGTCAAAAAAAACCTGGCAGCATTTTTCAAACCTGACAGCGTCTATAGAATTGCAAGACCTTAAGGTTTTTTAAACCTTAAGGTCTATATAAAATGAAACCACCATTACCCCGGCTTGGCCGGACATGTTGTTCAGGCTTGTAAAGGTTGTTTATGATTTGGATATTTATTTTTGGAATTTTGCACCAGCCAGAGCGGAGATGTTGTCAGTGCGAGTAATGAGTTTTCCTGAAACCTTTAACATTTATAACCGTAATTGATAAAACCGGGTAAAGAATTATCAACACTACCGGTAGAAATGCGTATTAAAATTTGTAACTTTGAATCATGACACAAATATTACAAGACATATTAAAACTTAGTGTCCCTGAACGGATACTTCTGGCAGAGTCCATCTGGAACAGTATCGCCGAAAATGAAGAAAACATGGAACTTACTGAGGAAACAAAACAACTCCTTGACCAAAGGCTCGAAGCTCATATAAAAAATCCAAATGAAGGCTCTGACTGGAGCGAGGTTTATACCAGGTTAAAAAATCAGCTTTAATGCACAAAATTGTTTTTAAACCCTTTGCGGAAACCGATGTGTCAGAAGCTGCAAAATGGTATAATGATAAGAGGGATGGCCTGGGCAAAGAATTTTTATTGGTATTAGATGCAAAAATCAATGCCATTAAGAGAAATCCGGAACAGTTCAGGGTTGTCTATAAAAGTATCAGACGGGCTTTGACGGAGCGTTACCCATACGGAATTTACTTCCTCCTTGAAAATGAAACGATTTACATTTTAGCCGTAATACATACCAGCAGAAATCCAAAAACATGGGAGAACAGGTTATAAAATTTTCTGGAAATTAATGTCCCCTCCGTCCGGTGAGGCTCTTGCCTCAGTCGCACTTATCAGATCAGGCTGTGTCTGAAAAAGAAGTTTGTTAGCCAGCACGGACATGTTGTCCATATCTTTTATATTTTATTTTTTTAACCAATTAAACAGTAGGTCCGTAATACCATGTCAGGTTCTGAAAAAGACCTGGAAGAATTAACTTTCGTATTTCTCTTGTACCTTTAAATACGTAATAATTTTCAGCATCATTAGGTATTTTTCATAACTAATAATATTCGTAGATTTAATTTATTAAAATAAGAAATTCCATATGCAGTGATGAAAGCTTTACAACTTTGTTTTTACTTCACCCTTGCTTTCACTTTTATATGTTCCTGCCTGGTTTTAAAGGCACAAAATACAAATGATGAAATCATTAACAGGGAACAGGAATATAAAGATTTTGTCAGAAAAAAACAGGAAGAAGCCAGTCAATTCATGGATTATGAAAAATACAAGTGCGAGCAGTTCATCCAACAGGCCACAAAAGAATTCAACCAATTCATGCAACAGGAAAGACTTGAATTTTTGCAATACGAAAAACTCAGGGAAGGGCAAATTCTTGCCGCAATTAATGAAACACCAAATACTGGCAGCTTATCGGTTATGGTTAAAGAGCTTGAAAAAATCATTCCTCGC
>JAZDJM010000122.1:0-3759 GCA_043804305.1 Bacteroidota bacterium | reverse complement strand
AACCTTACATGCTTGCAACCGCGGAGAGAATATTGTTATCATTTTTATTAATAATGGTATCTATGGAATGACCGGCGGACAAATGGCTCCGACCACGTTGCCGGGAATGAAATCTTCAACTTCGCCTTATGGACGTATAGTAGAAACTATGGGACATCCTTTAAAAATGACTGAACTGATTGCCCAGTTGCCCGGAACTTATTTTGTAACTCGACAGGCTGTTCATACTCCAGCCGCAGTGCGCAAAGCAAAAAAAGCAATTCGCACCGCTTTCGAAGTTCAAAAAGAGAAAAAAGGACTTGCTTTTGTCGAAATTGTATCAAACTGCAACTCCGGATGGAAAATGAATCCGGTAGATGCCAATAACTGGATGGTTGAAAATATGTTTCCGTATTTCCCACTGGGAGATATAAAGGTAAATGGTGAATTAGTAAAATAAGCTTTCAAAAAAAAAGAATGTTATGACAGAAGAAATGATTATTGCAGGTTTTGGCGGTCAGGGTGTTTTATCGATGGGTAAAATACTTGCGTATTCCGGAATTATGCAAGAACAAGAAGTAAGCTGGATGCCATCCTACGGACCTGAAATGAGAGGTGGAACGGCAAATGTGACCGTTATTGTTAGCGACGAAAGAATTAGTTCGCCTGTGCTTACCAATTACGACACTGCTATAATTCTTAATCAGCAATCGATGGATAAATTTGAGAAAACGGTTAAGCCTGGCGGAGTTTTATTATACGATCCAAATGGAATAGTAAATCATCCAACGCGAAAAGACATTAAAATTTATAAAATTGAAGGTGCAAAACTTGCTGCTGAGGCTGGTAATCCTATCATTTTTAATATGATTGTATTTGGTGCTTTCCTTCAAATTAAGCCCATTGTAAAATTGGAAAACGTAATTGCCGGGCTTAAAAAATCTTTGCCCAAAAGGCATCATAAATTAATACCACTCAATAAAGATGCAATTACAATAGGAATGAATAAAGTAATAGCGGTTTAATCAAATAAATTATTTAAAAGGGCAAATGAGAATTTGCCCTTTTTTTTGAATCAGGCTTTTGTATTTTAGCAAAAAATTTGAGACTATGCATATTATGGAAAAATATTTTGCACGGCTAAAGAAAAAATCAAAGTGGAGTTGGGCCAGCGATATCATTTTTGGCTTATTAATAATTGCTTTAATTGTTCCTGCAACCAGAACTCCTTTAATTGTTTTAGTAAAAAGAGCTACACTTTTTTCGCCATCAATTTCAGTTAAAGATAATTTTGGTGAATTAAATGAAATCGATTTACAATGGGCACTTATTAACGAAAACGATCAGTTGATTCGATTGAGTGATTTAAAAGATAAGCCTGTATTTATTAATATTTGGGCCAGTTGGTGTGCGCCTTGTATTGCTGAAATGCCTTCGATAGATAAACTCTACGCTGATTATAAAGATAAGGTTCATTTTGTTATTGCAACTTATGAAACTAAAAATCTTGTTAATTCATTTTTGCTTAAACACGATTTAAGTTTTCCGGTTTATCGTTATCAAACAAAAGAACCCGAACTATTGCAATCCAAAACCATTCCTGCTACTTTTATAATCAATACAAAGGGGCAAATTGTGGTGAGCGAAAAAGGCACTAGTAATTGGAACAGCAATAAAGTGCGGAATCTGCTAGATAATTTAATATCCGGGGAACAGGAATAAGGCTTAACGCCGGACAACTGAATAATCAACTTACTATAAATCTTCGTGTTAGAAATCTTCGTTTCGCTTTTGCTTGATCAGTTCTTTAGTCGAAAGTAATCCGCAAGCTGCAAAAATATCTTGACCGCGTGAGGCCCTAATGGTTGTTAAAATTCCCTTCCTTTTTAATCCGGCCTGAAATTCCAAAATGGCTGCATCCGATGAACTTTCTAGTGGCGTTCCAGGAATTGGATGAAAACGAATAAGATTGATTCGGCATTTGATTCCATTTAATATTCGAGCCAGCTCATTGATATGTCTTGGCTGATCATTTTCTCTTTTAAACATAATGTATTCAAAAGAAACTCTTCGTTGCCCGCCAAATTCAAAAGAACGAATAGACTCAATAAGTTTTGAAACCCGATAAACATTTTCAATGGGCATCAGTTCTTTCCTTTCTTCTTCAAACGGATTATGCAGACTAACTGCCAAATGCGCATTACTTTTTTCCAGAAACTGTTTCATAGCCGGAATAATCCCTATGGTTGAAACAGTAATTCTTCTTGGGCTCCATGCTAATCCATAATCGGCAGTAAGAATTTCTATGCTTTTTAATACTTCGTCCAAATTATCCAGCGGTTCGCCCATTCCCATATAAACCACATTGGTAAGCTTATCAAATTCGGGCAATCTGTAAATTTGATTTAAAATTTGTCCGGAACTTAAGTTTTCCTGGAACCCCTGCTTGCCGGTCATGCAAAACAAACAACCCATTTTACAGCCGACTTGTGAAGAAACACAAAGGGTTGCTCTTTCATTATCAGGTATATAAGCTGCTTCGATAAATGATTTTTCGTTTACCGGAAAAAGATATTTTTTTGTTCCATCAGTCGATTCCTGAACTTTGGATGGACTTGATAAACTAATCTGACAGTTATCGTTTAGTATTTTTTTCGAGGCATTCGATATATTATGCATTTCGGCGAGTGAAAAGACACGCTTTTTGTACATCCAATCTGTTAACTGCTTAGCCACATATTTTTGAAGGCCTGCACTTAATACAATTTCCTGTATTTCGGCAAGTGTTTTGCCAAATAATTCTTTTTTTTCCATTTAAAAATAGATTTCAGCGATAATTTGCTGATAGGGAATAGCACGAGAGATTAAAATATCACGCACATCAACTACAAATTCTGAACTGCCGCAAACAAAATATTTTCTGTCCGGATTTATTTTTTCTGTTTTTCTGAGAAAGGAAGTAATTCTACCTTGATAAAAACCTTCCTTTCTTTCGAGTGAAGAGCATTTTATGTAGTTATCCTTCAATTTTTCACGAAAAGTTTCGGAATAATAAAAAGAATTTGCTGCTCTTCCGCCGTGGATAAGTGTTTTATTTTCTCCCATGCCTGATTCCAGCATTGAAATGAAAGGGGCAATTCCGGTGCCGGCAGCAATCCACCAATCCGGGTTCGTTGTTCCATAAAAAGATCCAAATGGTTTTGAAATAAACAAATGGTCTCCCGGATTTACTTTCGATAGGCGAGGTGTTAAAAAACCCTTGTGCATTATATTAAAAAGTATTCTGTAATCTGCATCGTCTTTTCCACTGGCAATACTGTATAAACGGGCTTGATCAGTTGATTTTAGAGCTAGAGCAAGCATTTGTCCCGGACGAAAATCATCTGTTTTCGGAAAAGATAAAACATAAACATGGGGTGCAATCTCCATAACTTTTGTGATTGTAGTTTCAAAAAGTGGAATATTGCCTTGTGTGTTCATTTATAATATCTTATGTGGAAATCCAATTAATTGAATTAATTTCCAATTGCAAAAATCAAATTTTAGCTAAAGCCTGGTCCAAATCGGCAATTATATCTCCAACATCCTCTATACCAACAGATAAACGAATTAGTCCTTTGGTTATACCACCTTCCAATTGTTTCTGATCGTTTAGTTTTGCCATGTATTGCCCTCTTAGAAATGCCGTCATTAGACAGCTACCACTGATAATAGCTCTTTTAACTCATTTAATGATTCTCTTTGACAGAAAATGTCATAAGTGCCATCCTCATTATAATC
>JAZDJM010000121.1:0-5850 GCA_043804305.1 Bacteroidota bacterium | reverse complement strand
GGTTTCCCGGGCCAGGACCCCGACGCGGAATTGCGGCCGCGCCACCGGGACCGCACCGAGTGAACCCGCCGCCTTCTCCCGCTCCCAAATCAGTTCTTCGACAAAACGGCTGGGTTCGCAAAAACTTAAATTCCCCCATCGAAAACGACTTTCAGCATACGACAAGATCACTTTTTTCTCGGCCCGGGTAATGGCAACGTAAAAAAGCCGGCGTTCTTCCTCCAGATCGGCTCTTGAGCCAATAGACTGAATACTTGGAAAGAGATTTTCTTCAAGACCAACCACCGATACGTATGGATATTCCAGGCCTTTAGCCTGATGAATAGTCATTAGCGAAACTTTTTCAGTATTGTCTTTATCCGTTTCATCAGCGTCGGTGAGTAAGGCTACATCCTGCATAAAATCGGCAAGGCCTCTGAACGGCTTATCTTCAAATAAATCTGTTTCTTCATTTTCAACAAATTCCTTTATCCCGTTTAGCAAAGCCTCCATATTTTCATACCTGCTAATTCCTTCAGGTGTTTTGTCTGTATGCAAATTTGAAATTAAACCTGAGCCTCTGGCGATTTTGCTACCTAAATCGAATGCATTTAAAAGATTAAGTTCAGCTTTAAAACTGTTTATCATCAGCACGAACTCATTCAATTTTTTTTGTGTGCCGGCATTAACTTTTAAGGGAAATTTTTGAGGTTGGGCAATAATTTCCCAATAACTTTTTTCATTATTGGCCGCTTCAATCGTAATTTGATCCAAAGAAGTTTTACCAATGCCGCGTGCCGGATAATTGATTATCCTGTTAAATGCTTCATTGTCTTTTTCGTTGATAACCAATCTGAAATAAGCCAAAACATCTTTAATTTCCTTGCGCTTGTAAAAGGATAATCCTCCATAAATCCGATAGGGAATATTTAATTTCCGCAAAGCTTCTTCGAGCGATCTGGATTGTGCATTTGTGCGATACAAAATGGCAAAATCGCTGTTTTTCGCATGCAAATTCATTTTATCCTCAAAAATTTGCTGGGCAATCAAGCGGCCTTCTTCCATATCTGAAGAAGCTCTTATTAGTTTTATTTTTGAGCCTTCGTCATTCGAAGTCCAAACAGTTTTATATATCTGGTTTTTATTATTGTGAATAACTGAGTTTGCCGCATTGACAATGGTTTGTGTCGAGCGGTAATTCTGCTCCAGTTTTACTATGCTTACCTCCGGATAATCTTTCTGAAAATTCAGAATATTTTGAATATTGGCTCCTCTAAATCCGTAAATACTCTGTGCATCGTCGCCAACTATGCAAATATTCTCGTTGTTTGCAGCCAGTTTTTTTACTATCAGGTATTGCGAATAATTGGTATCCTGATACTCATCAACCAGAATGTATTTGAATTTTTGCTGATATTTATAAAGTACTTCCGGAAAATCTTTTAGTAAAATATTTGTTTTGAATAGCAAATCGTCAAAATCCATAGCTGACGATTGGGTTAAGCGCTTTTGGTAATGAGCATAAATCTGTCCAATAAAAGGTTTTCCTGATTTTTTATCCTCCAAAACGTAATCATCATTTTGGTTGTAGGCCGCAGGCGAAATTAAATTGTTCTTTGCCCCGGATATTCGTGCGTAAATAAAAGACGCCTGATAGATTTTTGGATCAAGATTAGCTTCTTTAACAATGGTTTTGATTAAATTTTTTGAGTCGTCGGTATCGTATATTGTAATATTTGAAGGAAATCCAAGCTTTTCAGCCTCAGCACGTAATATCCGTGCAAAAACAGCATTAAAAGTTCCCATCCAAACATTTCTAGCCGATTTTATCCCAACCAAATCACCGATTCTGGTTTTCATTTCCTTGGCTGCTTTATTGGTAAATGTAAGCGCCAGAATATTAAAAGGATCAACGCCCAATTGTAAAAGGTAAGCAATCCGATAAGTAAGCACGCGGGTTTTACCAGATCCGGCTCCGGCAATTACCATTACAGGCCCATCTGTTTTTTTTACAGCGGCCTGTTGCTCTTTATTTAAACCTTCGAATAACTTATCCAATTTAAAGAATTTCCTGCAAAAATACTTGTTTTATAGGTGAGCAAAAACCCATAGGCCTGAAATTATTAACAATTATTGAAATCGAAAAACAGCTACTTGATAAATGTAAACTCATCCGTATCGGTAAGGCCAGCCTTCCAAACAGCGTCTTTTTGAATAGCAAAAATAACCGATTCAAATTCGACAAAATTATCCACTCTAGAAATAGAAAAGAAATGTTTTTCTGAATCGTGAAAGGCCTGTGAAAAATATCGCCAATATTCCTTTAATTTGTTTAATTGATTTTTTGGTCTGTCCCGATAAGTTAGAATTTGAGTTAAGAGTTCCTGATGAAAATCCCAAAATCGATTTATTTCATTCGTCACCCATCCGGTTTCATTTTTTTTTAATATTTCAGGTAAAAATGGCGAAAACAACACACCTCGTCCAAGCATCCATCCTGTCACTTCCGGAAACTTATTCTGCAGATTCTGAAAGGTGGCTAAATCAAAAATATCTCCGCTGTATACTATTGGCGCTTTCGCATTTGCCACACACCACGAAAATATTTCCAGATTTACGCTACCTTCATACATCTGAGATCCAATTCGAGGATGAATTATTAATTCTTTTATCGGAAACTGATTAATAAGCGGGAGCAATTCATAAATATCGTTCTCGCTTTCGTTGCCTATTCGGATTTTGAGTGAAATTGAATTTTTTAATTCATAAAATAATTTCTCCAACAGCATCTCCACCATTTCCGGATAAGCTAAAATCCCCGCACCACGCATCTTTGCACGAATGGCAGGGATTGGACAACCCATATTAATGTTTAAGGTTTTATATCCATAATCGTAAAGATATTTTGCAACAGGTATTATTTCGGGGGCACTCTTTCCGAGTATTTGCGGCTCAACTTCAAAATACTGATTGTTTTCTATCCATAGATCTTTAATTCTAGCATGCTTAATAGTATTACCCAATCCGGAAGGAATAAAAGGAGCAATGGCTTTATCAAATCCACTAAAATGCTTAAAATAGGCATTTCGAAAAATAAACTCGGTATAACCTTGTAAAGGTGCAAGATACAATTGCATAGTGGAATTTTTCACAAAAATAGTTGTTTATCAGTGCAAACTAAAAGAAATTTCTATTCTCTCGTTTTTTTACCGATATTTCCTCTGAAAAACAAATTTGATTAGATTGGACAGAGTGAACCTACATGAAGTTTTTTATTACGTTCTTGTGTAATTACAGAATTTCGTGTAGGTTTGACAAGCATTTATTTTTGCATTTATTATTTCCGCCTATTTCTTACAATTTTAGTAAAGCTTAAATCTAATCAAGGAATTCATATATTTGCACCGATGGAAAACAATGGACAAAAATGGGGTTTAATTGTTAATCCCAATGCCGGCAGTGGCAAATGCCTAAAAAACTGGCCCACTATTTTAAAACTTGTAAAACGATCTAAGATTGATTTTGAGTTTGAATTTACCGAACGGAGAGGTCATGCTATTGAATTAAGCCAGAAATTTATAGAAAACGGATATCGCAAATTACTTGTAGTTGGCGGCGACGGGACTCTTAATGAGGTGGTTAATGGTATTTTTATCCAGAAATTTGTAGACTCGAAAGAAATTACACTTGGAATGATTCCTGTTGGAACCGGAAACGATTGGTGCCGCACTTTTCAAGTTCCTACTAAATATATTGATGCCATTAAATTGGTAAGAGACGAAAAAACAGTGATACAGGATATCGGTCTTGTCGATTTTCACAATAACGAATTTCCAATCCGCTATTTTGCCAATGTAGCGGGGATTGGATTCGATGCTTCAGTTGCACATGCAGCAAATAAGCTAAAAGATCAGGGAAAAGGAAATGCATTGAGTTACATCATCATTTTATTGAAAACACTGTTGAAATACAATTCAAAGTCGATGCAACTAACAGTTGGCGAAAAAGAGTTTAAAGAACGGATGTTTAGTATTGGTATTGGTATTGGAAAATACAATGGCGGCGGCATGAAGCAACTGCCTAATGCTATTGCCAATGATGGTTTGCTGGATATTACAATAATAAAGAATATTAGTAAATGGACAGTAATAAAGGAATTGAAAGGCCTTTATGACGGTTCCTTTATTACTCATCCAAAAATTGAGGCCTTACAAAATAATCAAATCTATTTTGCTAAAAATCAATTGTAAATTGAAACTGACGGAGAATCAATAGGTCAAGGACCGCAAAACTTCAGCATTTTACCAAAAGCTTTGCGTGTTGTCGGGTCGTTAAAATAAATTAAGGGTACAACTTTAGCTTCAGTACTTTTTGAGTATGCTCCGAAATTCGAAAACGGTTATCAATTCTGTGCCCGATAATCCATGCAATTTTATTTTCTGAAACAAGCAACCAGGTAACTTCTTTTTGAAGTTGATTTAGTTTTATATCAATAAAAAAATCGCTTAAAAGCTTTTTAGATTGCATTCCCAAAGGATAAAAAAAATCGCCTTTCTCCCATTTTCTTAATATTAACGGAAATTTCAATTTATCAAAATCCAATGAAGCGCTCGTCAATTCTTTTTCAAATTTCAGCTCAATAAAGGTTTCCCATTTTAAATGAATTGGGGAAAAAATCTCTCCAGATTCAGAATTTAGTTCAAAAGACTTTTGACTGTTTTCCTGCTTTAAGCTTATAATCAAATATTTTCTATCGCGCAACAGCACATAATCAGTTGAATAAAACCTGGCTCCCGATTGACCATTTTCGATAGATTCAATAATTTCTTCCGCATCAGAAAATACAAACCCGTAAGATTTGATATACTCGTACAAATAGGTTGAGGTTTCCGGCAGTTTTTTAAGTTTTGCAATAGATATCCATGTTTTATCGTCTTTAAAATGGCAAACGTTTTGCTTTTCCTGTTCAATTTTTTGCAGATAAATTTGTTCGGCTGCAGAGAATCGCCTCATATTTTGCATAAGTAGGTCACGATAATTTGATTGAATTTCATCCAAAACCGGCAATAGATTATGTCTTAATTTATTGCGAAGATATTTTACGGTTTTATTGGAACTGTCTTCGCGATAGTTTAATTTGTTTTGAATTGCATAAGCTTCAATTTGTTTTCTTTGAGTAAATAAAAGCGGATGAATCAATTTCCCGTTTTTAGGGTTAAGGCCATGTAAACCAGCTATTCCGGTACCGCGCAATTGATTGATAAAATACGTTTCGATAGCATCATCGGCATGATGAGCGGTGGCATAAACAGCATAGTTTTCAGAAATGCATAAGTCTTCGAACCATGAAAAACGCAAATCTCTGGCGGCCATTTGGATGGAAACTTTATTTTCTTTGGCGTAATTGGCTGCATCGCATCTCATTATATGAAAAGGAACATTATATCTTTTAGCTAGGCTTTCCACAAAAACCGCATCCTCATCAGATTCTTTTCCCCTTAGGCCAAAATTGCAATGGGCAATTCCAAAATGATAATCTGTTTTTGAAAAAATATCGGCCATAAAAACGGAGTCAATACCTCCACTAACTGCCAATAGTACTTTATCGCCCTTATTAAGCAGATTTTCTTTAAGAATATATTCAATAAGCAGATTTTGCATTTTGCAAAAATACATATAGTTTAAATAGAGTTTTAGCTATTATCTAAAGCGGATAAAAAGCATCTTCCAGATGTTCAATCTTGTGCTTTTTATTTACAAATACGATAGAAATAATATCAAAACGACATTCCAAATCAATATTGTTTTTTTCGATATAGACATTGGCTGCCCGAATAAGAAACGCTTGCTTTTTAAGGTTTACGGCGGTAT
>JAZDJM010000120.1:0-2917 GCA_043804305.1 Bacteroidota bacterium | reverse complement strand
CTCTAGACAATAGGACAAATTTTCTGTAGCCTTGTCGAAACCGATAAGCTCATCGGCAAAGCCACTTTTTCTAAGGCTTTTAGCTAGTGAACCTCCAATTAATCCCAAACCAATTATAAAAATCTTCATATTTTTTTATTTTAAAATTCTGGTGAGTGCTTCATTCAATAATATTTCATTATTTGCCAATGAAAGGCGAATAAACCGATTGCCATTTTTGCCAAAAATAAACCCAGGACTAATAAAAACTTTCCTTTTTTGCAAAAGGTTTTCACTGAACTCTTGTGAAGAAGCTGCAGATTCCGGGATTTTCATCCATAAAAACATCCCTGAGGAGTCTGAATTATAGGTACATTGAAGTGCATATGCGATTTCTACTGCAATTTTTTTTCGATTGGAATAAACAGCTCTTTGGTTTACATACCATTCCTCCGAATTATTTAGGGCTTCGGCAGCAGCAAGTTGAATAGGTTTAAACATTCCGGAATCCATATTCGATTTTACTTTTAAAATGGCCTGAATATACTGTGCATTTGCTGCTATCATACCTACACGCCAGCCCGCCATATTGTGCGATTTGCTCAGTGAATTTAATTCGATTGCAATCTCCCTGGCATTATCTACAGATAAAATGCTCAATGGTTTATCATTACTGATTAAGCTGTAGGGGTTATCATTTACTATCAAAATCCGATGCTTTATTCCGAATGCCACCAATTTTTCGAAAAGCAGTTTATTTGCAGATTTCCCAGTTGGCATATTAGGATAATTTACCCACATCAACTTCACATTTCTAAGATCCATGTTTTCGAGTGCTTCAAAATCAGGATACCAATTATTCTCCTCTTTTAAATCGTAGGTAATGGCTTGAGCTTCGCAAATAGTTGCAACCGCCTGATATGCAGGGTATGCCGGGTCTGGAATTAAAACCTGATCGCCCGCATTAAGAAAGGCTAGTGAAATGTGCATAATACCTTCCTTCGATCCTAATAAAGGCAATATCTCTGAATCCGGATTTAGATCTACTTTATAAAATTTCTTGTACCATACGGCAAATGCATTTCGAAGTTCTGGAATACCTGTATAACTCTGATATCCATGATTAAAAGGATTAGCTACGGCATCAAGTAATCCATTTATGGTATTAAGGGAAGGTACTAAATCCGGATTTCCGATTCCAAGATTTATTACGGCCAGACCATCGGCATTCATAGCTCGAATTTCCGCAAGTTTTGTTGAGAAATAATATTCATTTACTGAATCTATTCTGCGTGCTGCTTGTATTAAATTTAGTGTCATTTTTTAGTTTATTTCAAAAAAAAAGTCCCACTTGCGCGGAACCTTCGTTAATATTCAAATAATATCTTCTAGTTCCGCATTAGATGCCGATAAAAATAAGCCCAGAAATAAAAATCATTCACTTTCAACATGGTCAAGATTTTTTGCATAAAAAAAGTCCCGTTTTTCGGGACTCACTTCTATATCGTTATCAAATATATTAACGTTCCCTTAAGCTAGTATAAAATACCAATAAGTAAAAAGATAATATGTGTTGTTTGTTTTCATCAATCCGCAAAATTAGAATAAATTAAATAATATGCAAATTTTTTTTCATTCAAATGCCATTATTATAGTAAAAGCAATTTTAATTACTTTTACACGCTAAATAAAACGGCATATGAACCAGATTGATGAGGATAAAATTAAACAAGCGATTAAGGAACAAACCTGGACAGAAATTAAAGCCCAGGATTCCTGGTCGATTTTTAAAATAATGAGTGAATTTGTTGACGGATTTGAAACCATGAGTAAAATAGGCCCGTGTGTTTCTATTTTTGGATCAGCACGAACAAAACCAAATCATGAATTTTACCAGCTTACTGTTGACACCGCTTATCAGTTAACAAAAAAAGGATTTGGTGTAATAACAGGAGGCGGCCCGGGTATTATGGAAGCAGCAAACAAAGGCGCTCAGGCAGCAGGAGGAAAATCGGTTGGGCTAAATATTGAGCTTCCTTTTGAGCAACATGCAAACCCTTATATTGATCAGGATAAATTCCTAACATTTCACTATTTCTTTGTGCGTAAAGTAATGTTTATGAAATATTCCCAAGGTTATATCGTTATGCCCGGTGGCTTTGGGACCTTAGATGAAATGTTTGAGGCTATCACTTTAATCCAAACGAATAAACTTGTTCGTTTTCCAATAGTTTTAGTAAAGAAATCGTATTGGTGTGGATTACTCGATTGGATTAAAAATAGTCTATTGGCCGAAAATAATATCCATGAAGAAGATTTGGAGTTATTTCAAATAGTCGATACAGCCCAGGAAGCTGCTGATGTTATAGATAACTTTTATCAAAAATTTGCAATTAAGCCTAATTTCTAAAATGATATGCAAAATTCCGTTTGAATCAATTTCAATAGAATCTGATGGTGTTCACATCATAATGAATGCGAGAATAAATTCTATTCCCAGTCGGATTTTAATCGACACAGGAGCATCCAGAACCGTTTTCGATTCCAACCGCATTGAACGCTTTGTTGAAAAACTTGAAAGTGTAGAGAATCAGCAACTATCAACCGGATTAGGAACAAACAATATGCAAAGTCATATTATTACACTGGAAAATTTTGAATTGGGAGACCTTCACCTAAAAAATTACCAATGTGTTATTATCGATATGATGCATATCAATGAATCATTTAATTCGATTGGTCATCAGCAAATAGATGGTGTACTGGGAGGTGACATTTTAAACACTTATAAGGCAGAAGTTGATTACCGCAAGCGTGAAATCCGCTTCAGGTTTCCTAAAAACCTTATTAAAAAAAATATCGTATAATGGAAATTGAATTTAATTTGATTTGATAAAAAATCGAATAAATCGCCAAAATAATTAATTTTGCTAAAAAG
>JAZDJM010000119.1:0-5930 GCA_043804305.1 Bacteroidota bacterium | reverse complement strand
ACCTCACTTCTGTACAAAATTGCGTTTGTTAATGAAAATATAGGATGGTTTACCGGAATTAGTTCAAGAATTAAAAAAACAGCCAATGGAGGAACGAGTTGGGATTCACAGACTGCATTTTCGGGGGAAATAAATGCGATTAAAATGCTGAATGAAAATATAGGTTGGGTTGCCGGTCAAGGTGGCCAAATTACAAAAACCACAAATGGAGGAAGCAATTGGGTTAGTCAAAGTCAGTCGTATTCAAGTTGGTTGACTGATATTAGTGTTATTGACGAAAATAATGCATGGATGTGCGGAAGAGAGCAAACCATTATAAAAACTACTGACGGCGGCACAAATTGGATTAATAAGTTTCCGACAGGAACTTATCTGCAGTTTAATTCAATTTTCTTTGTTAACCAGGATACTGGCTGGGCCATTACCTCAAGCGAATATTTGTATAAAACTACAGATGGTGGAGATACATGGGATGGCGAAATACTTACAAATATTGGCACTTCGATTCGTTTTGTAAATGATACTACGGGTTGGATAGCAGGCTACAATGGTGCAATTTATAAAACAGAGAATGGTGGAGTAAATGTTGGAATAGAGGAAAATATTCCAAAAGAACTGTTAATATTGTTTCCTAATCCAGCAAGTAATTTTGTGACTTTTAGCTTTCAGAATTACACTGATGCAGATTTTATAATAAATATATATTCTATCACAGGTAAATTGATTAAATCGGAAAAATTGAATCAAAACCAACGACAAATTAATATTCAAGAATTAAACAGTGGAAATTATATTTTTGAAGTCAAAACTAATGACTGGACAAAGAAGCAGCTCTTTTTAATTCAAAAATAAATAAGTCAAATATTTGCTTATGCATATTTAAACATTAATTGATTCTAAGATATTTATGAAGTCTTGGAAACTCTTTTCATAAGTTAAGCTCTGTCGCTTCTATGTGTTATGCGAAAAATGATTAGCTAACTCAATTCATTTCAGCGAAATTATTTTAGGCACTTACCCTTACTAAGTATTTTATCCATTCTGATCGCAATGTGACTGATATTTGTGATCTTGCTTGATTGTATTTTATTGAGCTGTTAGGATAGTGTTAATTGGCCAATAAGATTTTCTTAAAATCAACAAAACCAAATAAATGTGCGGCGGTTAATAAAATAATAATAACGATTACCCAGCGTACGAATTCTGCCCCGCGTTTTACGGCCATTCTGCTGGCTACTAGCGCACCAATGGATGTGCCAATGGCAAGAGTAAATCCCATTTTATAATCTATCATATCATTCAAAATAAATACAATCAAGGTAAACGGAGTGTATACCAAAACTATCAAAACTTTTAGCGCATTGGCTTTAACGAGTTCATAACCAGCGCCCATAATCAATGAGGCAAGTAAAAAATAACCAATTCCCAAATGAATAAATCCGCCATAAATCCCAATAATAAAAAATAATAGATATTGTTTCCAGCTTAAAGCTTTATTAACCAATTCTGTTTGTTCTGTTATTATTTTTTGTGGATTGAAAAGAATAAAAACGAGCATAATCAATAAAACAATCGCCATTGCTTTTTCAAAAACATTCTCATTCAAATCAACGGCAATATAGGCGCCAAGAATAGAACCAAGTGTTGCAGGTATGGCCAGATAAAAACCTTTTTTTGTTTCTAAAACGCCTTGTTGCTTAAAACTTCCAACGCCAACCAGATTTTGAACTGCTATTCCAATTCGATTGGTTCCGTTTGCAAGGGCAGGAGATAAGCCCATCAACATTAAAATGGAAAGAGAGATTGTAGATCCGCCGCCGGCTAAAGTGTTTATAAATCCAACGGAAATGCCGGTACTTACTAAAATAAAGAAATCAACCCAGTTCATAATAAGTTTTTGCAAACTTAGATAAAAAAATTTCATTGGCCTTTGTATTGTTTCTTGTGCTTATTCAGAATAAATCTATTTTGAGTTTAGTCAATTTAAAAGCTGATAATTTTCTAAATTTGAAGATTAAAATTAAAGCCAAAAAATTATGGCAATTACCATTTATCATAATCCACGATGTAAGAAATCGAGAGCCGGATTGCATGCTCTGGAAAAGCTTACCAATGAATTTGAAATAAAATTATACCTCAAAGAAAATCCGCTTACAGAGGAAGATCTGGCCCAAATCCTTCAAAAATTAAATAAAAAACCGGAGGAAATTATCAGAAAGCAGGAAGATGTTTTTAAATCCAATTATAAAGGAAAACACTTTACCGATAAGGAATGGATAAAAATTTTAGTGGAAAATCCAAAACTCATTCAAAGGCCTGTTGTAATAAAAGACCAAAAGGCTGTTATTGCCGACCCGATTAATAATCTTCAGAATCTTTTTTGATTTGCAAAATAAAATTAAACCAAATTATAAACTTAAAATCATAAATACATGAAATTCAGAATAGAAAAAGACACCATGGGAAATGTTGAGGTTCCGGCCGATAAATATTGGGGCGCACAAACTCAACGATCCAAAACCAATTTTCTGATTGGCGAAGAAGCATCAATGCCTAGGGAAATTATTCAGGCATTTGCCTATTTGAAAAAAGCGGCAGCCATTACCAACCATGCATTAGGTGTATTATCCGATGAAAAGAAAGAACTGATTGCCAAAGTCTCTGACGAAATAATTGAAGGAAAACTATACGATCAGTTTCCTTTGGTAATCTGGCAAACAGGTTCCGGTACTCAGTCTAACATGAATGTGAACGAAGTCATTTCAAATCGTGCTCACGTATTGGCCGGTAATGTTTTAGGCGAAGGGAAACCGCATATTCATCCAAACGATGATGTAAATAAATCGCAATCTTCAAATGACACTTTTCCTACGGCCATGCATATTGCAGCCTATAAGATGATTGTTGAAATTACCATTCCCGGTGTGGAAACCTTGCGTAATACGCTCGCACAAAAAGCTAATGAATTTAAGGATATCGTTAAAACCGGTCGTACGCATTTGATGGATGCAACTCCTTTGACTTTAGGCGACGAAATTGGAGGCTATGTTTCTCAACTCGATCATGGAATTAAAGCTTTAAAAAATACATTGCCGCATCTGGCTGAATTGGCTTTGGGAGGAACAGCAGTGGGAACCGGATTGAATACACCAAAAGGGTATTCCGAAAAAGTGGCAAAAACCATTGCTGAATTAACAGGCTTTCCTTTTGTAACTGCCGAAAATAAGTTTGAGGCCCTTTCAGCACATGACGCAATTGTTGAAACATCAGGCGCGCTTAAAACTTTGGCTGTTAGCCTTATGCATATTGGCAACAATATCCGCATGCTTGCTTCAGGTCCGCGATGTTCAATTGCTGAAGTTCATTTGCCGGAAAATGAGCCCGGTTCATCAATCATGCCCGGAAAAGTTAATCCAACGCAGAATGAAGCATTGACTATGGTTTGCGCACAAGTAATCGGAAACGATGCTGCCATTACCGTAGGCGGAATGCAGGGCCATTTTCAACTAAATGTATTTAAGCCCGTTATGATTTATAATCTTTTGCAGGCTGCTCGTCTTTTGGGCGATGCCTGTGTTTCATTCAATGATAATTGTGCAGTTGGAATGGAAGCCAATGAGCCGATTATTAAGAAAAACCTCGATAATTCATTGATGCTTGTAACTGCTTTAAATACACATATTGGTTATGAAAAGGCAGCCCAAATTGCAAAGAAAGCCCATAAAGAAGGTTCAACTTTGCGTGAAGCCACTTTGGCTTTGGGTTATTTAGGCGATGAAGAATTTACGAAAATTGTGGATCCGACAAAAATGCTGGGACATCGTTAACCTAAATACGAATTTGAATGCTTGGATGAGGTTGTACATGGAAACCTTTAATTTTCCGTACAATTTCATCCTTTTTTTTAATTCTTAATAAATCAGGCAAACAGCTCCACCAATTCTATCAGGCGGTTAGCATACCCAATTTCATTATCGTACCAGGCAATCACTTTTACCAGTTTATTCTTATCGCCCAATACAGCAGTTAATTGCGAGTCGAAAACGGCCGAATGCGTATTTCCAATTACATCGCGAGAAACAATGGGGTCTTCGGTATATTCCAAAATGCCTTTTAGTTCATTTTCAGCCGCAAACTTAAAAGCAGCGTTAATCTCAGGAACACAGGCCGGTTTTAGTAAAGTACAGGTTAAATCGGTCAATGAACCATCAGGAACAGGAACACGTATGCCGGCGCCACCAATATTTTTTGATAAATGCGGAAAAATTCGAGTTACAGCTTTAGCGGCTCCTGTAGATGTTGGGACAATATTTTCGGCTGCAGCTCTGGCTCTTCTTAAATCGGCATGCGGGCCATCCAGGATATTCTGATCTTTGGTATAACTGTGTACAGTGGTAATAAATCCTTTATCAATTCCCCAATTATCATCAAGTATTTTTATCAATGGCGCTACATTATTGGTTGTGCAGCTGGCGTTTGAGATAATTCTGCCGGCTTTTGCTATTACATCATTATTAACACCAAGCACAACAAATGGAATTTCTTCGCTGCCCGGGCCTTTTGCCGGAGCTGACAGGATTACTTTTTTTGCGCCGGCCTTCAGATGATATTCAGCGCCTGATTTAGAGGCAAAAGTACCTGTTGATTCAATGACTATGTCAATGTTTAAAGCCTGCCAGGGCAAATTTTCAGGATTTGATTCTTTATAAACAATAGTTTTTTGCCCGTTTACAATTATATGATCTTCATCAAACTGAATATCAGCTTTAAAGAACCGGTGAACTGTATCGTATTTTAAAAGGTGAACTAAAGTTTTTGTATCGGCCAAATCGTTTATGGCAATAATTTCAATATTTTTATTAGCAATAAGGTTTCTGAAAGTTGCGCGGCCGATGCGGCCAAATCCATTAATTGCTAAACGTATTTTAGACATAGCTTTTTTTGCAAAGTTATCGCTTTTTTATAATTCAAAAAATTGGATGATTATCGCTATTGAAATAAATTTTCCGACATGATTCCCTTACGATATGTTCAGATTTGATAACGATTTTTTTCGCAAAAAACAGGAGAAGTTCTTTTGTATCTGCCGATTCCGGGATAATTTCAAAGCTATTATAATTTTTTTGAATATCTACAAACCAAAAATTGTATGAATCGTGGCTGCTAAATCTTTTGAAAATAGAAATATGGAAATGTTTTTAACAAATTATAAACTCTCTTGTTTTTCTCAGAAAAAAAATTACTTTTGCAAAAAATTGAAAAATTTATAAAGCTATGTATTGGACACTAGAATTAGCCTCAAAATTGGAAGACGCGCCTTGGCCGGCAACAAAAGATGAATTAATTGATTTTTGTATTCGTTCAGGAGCTCCTCAGGAAGTAGTTGAAAATTTAATGGAAATTGAGGAAGAGGACGAAGTGTTTGACCGGATTGAAGATTTATGGCCCGATTATCCAACAAAAGAAGATTTTTTCTTTAACGAAGACGAATATTAGAGGTAAAAACCTGTCATAAATGCAATTGACAGGTTTTTTTATGCGCCGGCTTTTTTTGCTTTATAACCCAAACCCAGAAGTATTTCTAAAAGTTTATCCCGAAAATCTCCCTGAATTATAATTTCTCCATCTTTTGCCGAACCACCAACACCACATTTGGTTTTTAAAATTTTTGCCAAATCTTTCAAGTCCTCTTCATTTCCAATAAATCCTTTGATAACAGATGCCTGTTTTCCGCCCCGATGTTTTTTATCGAGCCAAATTTTTAAGTCCTGTTGCGCTGGCGGCAAAGTTTCTGAATCAGATTCAAACTCATATTGATAATCCGGGTTAGTAGAGTACATCACATCTCCAATTATTTTCTTTTTCTTCTTCGACATTTTAAATGTGGTTTTAACAAATAATATGCAAAGATAATGGATTAATTGCTAGTG
>JAZDJM010000118.1:0-2201 GCA_043804305.1 Bacteroidota bacterium | reverse complement strand
TGATAATCCTGCGATTGGTACGTGTATAGCAAAAATATAAGCCAGGGCTTTTTGCAGGTTGTCGAATATTCTTCGTCCCATTTTCACAGCACCAACGATGGAGGCAAAATTATCGTCCATTAATACAAGCGAAGATGCTTCTCTAGCTACATCAGTTCCTTTTTCGCCCATGGCAATCCCAATATTTGCCGCTTTTAAAGCTGGTGCATCATTAATTCCATCGCCTGTCATGGCAACTATTTCATTATTTTTTTTGAGCGCATTTACTATTTTGAGTTTTTGTTCAGGAACAACACGGGCGAAAATGTTAACAGCTTTAATGCGTTCACACAATTCCTCTTCTGACATCTTTTGTAATTCCGGGCCAGTTATGCAAAGCTCCGGATTTTTGATCCCGATTTCTTTCCCGATATTGGTTGCCGTTACAGGGTAATCACCTGTAATCATTATAACCCTGATGCCTGCTTTGTAACATTCTTTTACCGCATCAGGAACATTCTCCCTAATTGGGTCTGATAATCCTAATAAACCAATAAACTCAAAATCAAAATCATGTTGTGCTGATGGAAGCTCACCCGGAACTAATTTAGCACGGGCAACACCTAAAACCCTTAAACCGGCCGAGGCCATTTCAGCTATGGCTTTTTCATATTCTAAAATGGTTTCATTCTTGAGATGACAAAGGTCAAAAATGGCTTCTGGAGCGCCTTTGGCAGCAATCACCTGTTCATTTGTTCCGGTATTTGAAAAAACCCTCGACATTGCCAGTAAATCTTTGGATAATGGATATTCTTTTTCCATTCTCCAATCACTATGAATGTGCTCGGTATCATGCAGATATTGTTCACCAATGTTGATGATTGCTCTTTCCATGGGATCAAACGGGTTGTTCTGGCTCGATAAAATTCCATACTCAATAATTTCGTGGAATGGTTCAGGGAATGTTCCACCTGATAATACGTTTGAAAAACTGGTTCCGTTAAAAAGACGTGTAACAGTCATTTTATTTTGGGTCAATGTGCCGGTCTTGTCTGTACACAAAACCGTTGCGGAACCTAAAGTTTCAACTGCTGCCGGTTTACGTGTCAGCACATTTCTTTTTGACATCCGCCAAGCCCCCAAAGCGAGAAAAATTGTCAATACAACAGGAAATTCTTCTGGCAGCATGGCCATAGCCAGGGTAATACCCGCCAGAAAACCTTTTAATAAATCACCTCTTGTTAAAGTATAAATGCCAATTACAATAATACATAATGAAATACCGATAAAAGTAAGGCGTTTAACCAGGAAACCCATTTCCTTTTTGAGCTGAGTGGGTTCTTCTTTAACAGATTCCAGCGCTTTACCAATTTTACCAATTTCAGTATTCAAGGCAGTGGCAATAACTTTTACTATCCCATTTCCCTGAACAATCATTGAACCTGAATATACAACCGGTATATCGTCACCTCCCGGTATAAAAGTTTTATTTTCCTTTTTCCATTCTCTTTTACGTACAGGTACTGATTCTCCTGTCAATAATGATTCATCGGCCAATAAATTGACACTATTCAAAACTATCGCGTCAGCCGGCACCCTGTCACCTTCCTGTAAAATAACAATATCATCGGTTACAACTTCTTTCCCGGCAATTCTGATTGTCTTTCCATCCCTTATAACCAGTGCTCTCGGACTGGCAAGGTCTTTTAATGCATCAAGTGCTTTTTCTGTTTTTTTCTCCTGATAAAACTCAATTCCCATCACAACAAAAACAAATCCAAGAAGCATTATTCCTTCACGTATATCACCCAGTACAAGATACAATGTACCGCAGGCAACGAGTAAAAGGAACATGGGTTCTTTCACAACGCCCGTGGCGATTTGAAAAACATTTTTGGGTTTTGAGGATGGCAATTCATTATAACCTTCCTTTGCAAGTTTTTCAGCAACCTCTTTTTGTGTGAGTCCTGAAAAATTCTGTGTGCCAAATGATGTTTGCATGTATAAAAAATTAAAATTAGTTAGTATTTACTAACAATTAGTTTAATAAATATTTTAATCCTTAAGAGCTTTCATTAATATACCAAATAGCGTATTTATTTCTTCGTCACTAAGTTTTCGTTTGAATGATTCTGCAATCCGTTTATGAGCATAATCGTGCATTTGGTTGATCAAATTCCCTCTTTCTGTAAGGTGTAAATGAGCGCTACGCCTGTCTTCGT
>JAZDJM010000117.1:0-2251 GCA_043804305.1 Bacteroidota bacterium | reverse complement strand
TGAAGCTGAAGCTGAATTTTCATCTATTAATAATATTAAATTCCCTTTCTCAAAAAGGCCGTTGTTGTTTGCTTTGTATATATCTTTTGGTCTGTTTTTTCCTTTAGTAAAAACAATTGTTTTGCCTTTGTCCAGAAATTGGTTGGATACTGAGATTGCCGCTTCTAAAAATCCACCGCTATTACCCCTTAAATCCAGAATTAAATTTTGCATTCCCTCCTCAATTAATAGTTCTAATGCAGCTTTTATTTCTTTTGTTGTCGTTGCTGAAAATCTACTAAGCTTCAAGTAGGCGGTTTCTTCATTTATCATGAATTTTGCATCAATGCTAAAGGTAGGAATAGCTTCCCTGGTAAGCACAAAATTTAAAGGTTTAGATAGCCCGACTCTTTTTATGGTTAAATTTACTGTAGTTCCTTTTTCCCCTTTTATTTTATGTTGAATATCCGTGTTTTTAAGATTTTTACCGAAAAGGGTATCTCCATTAGCAATTAATAGACGATCACCACTTTGAATACCTGCTCTTTTTGAGGGTCCATTTTCAAGAGCCTGAATAACTACTACAGTATCTTTTATCATTCTAAATTCAACACCTATTCCATCGAATCTTCCGGCTAGATCATCATTAGCGGCATGAAAGTCTTCCTTGCTTATGTAAACGGAATGTGGGTCTAAATTTTGAAGTAACGATTCTATGGTTTTTTCTTCCAGATTTTCGATTTGAATACTATCCATATAATCCTCTGTAATCTGTTGAAGTATCAATGATAATTTCGAATTTTCAATCCTGTTTGTTTTTGTATTATCGGTGTTTATTTTAACCAGCATAACGCCACTTAAAAAAGTGAGTACAAATAAAAACGGATAATAGGATTTTAATGATTTCATTTATGCTGTGTATTTATGCCAAAAGTACATGCTTTTTCTAAATGTTTAAAAATGTATATTCTCTTTTTTTGAAGCTAACTATTTGTAATTTTGCAAAAACATTTGATATGCAAACTTGGTTTACTTGTAAAATAAAATATACAAAGATTGACGATCATGGCAAAATGGCCAGGGTGTCCGAAACTTATTTGGTGGATGCTATAAACTTTACGGAGGCGGAGAAACGCATTTTCGAGATTATGGAAAAATATGTTAGTGGGGATATTGAAGTGGTTGGAATTAGCAGAACCAATTTTACTGAAATATTTAATTATGATGATGGCCAATATTGGTTTAAGGCGAAAGTTAATTGGAGTATTTTTGATGAAAATAGCAGCAAGGAAACAAAAGTAAGCAACCAAATGCTGGTAGCTGCAAATAATGTGCGTGAGGCTTACGATCGTATTGCGGAGAATTTATCCACCATGCTTGTTCCTGTTGAAATAAATGCTGTTTCTTTAAGTCCTATTTTAGATGTTTTCCCTTTATTTGCAGAGGAAGAGGATCACTCAGAATTTAATAATTTAAAAGAAATTCAGGATATAGAGTAACTAAAACCGGTATATTTTAGTATAAAGCTTACAAACACACATTAATTAATAGTAATCTTATTAATCAGTTTATGATAAAAATGAAAAAATTAATTATTGATTCAAGTCTTACACAAATGCATAAAGTTGAAGAATTTGTTGAGATGATTTCTGATATATATAATATTAACACAAACTATTATTCTACCATTTTAATGGCCTTGGACGAAGCTACTCGAAATGCAATCGAACATGGAAATAATTTTGACAAGGCAAAGAAAGTTACTATCCAGTTTAAAGCATCTAAAGGAGAACTTGTTTTTCAGGTTAAGGATGAAGGCAGAGGATTTCGTATGGATGCCGTAAAGGATCCTTTGAGCTTATCTGCGGATATGTACAATAGTGCGGGGAAAGGCGTTTTTTTAATGAAGCAACTAAGCGATGGGATTGGACAGAATGAGGAGGGAAATGAAGTTTCGTTGCATTTTAAAATTTCAAGCATTAATAATGATCTAGCAGTGCATCGCAGTCAGGCTTTAAAAACCTATTTTCAAAATCAAACCGAAATTGTCAAAACCTCAATTTGAAAAGTACAGTTATTTTTAGGGATTTTACTGGTAATATTTTTCAGTCTTTTACTATACCTTTGCACTCATGGATTATTGATTGTGTTCAAGCCGAAGGTTATAAACCGGGTGAGATTCTAATTTCGTTTTATTCCGATGAATTTGTTCATGAACTAAATCTGGAGTTTTTAAACCACAACACTTTAACTGATATTATTACTTTTGATT
>JAZDJM010000116.1:0-2242 GCA_043804305.1 Bacteroidota bacterium | reverse complement strand
TTGTTAATTCATTTTTATTTTGCAGATCATGATTATATTTCAACCTTTGATATTAAAATGGCTGATGGCCGGAATTTTGATTTAACAAAACCAACCGACTCATCTTGTTTCATTTTAAATGAAGCGGCTATTAAACAAATGGGAATGAGTGATCCTGTCGGGAAATGGTTTGATCTGTGGGGGAATAGAGGAAATATAATTGGTGTGATTAAGGATTTTAATTATAAATCGTTGCATAAACCGGTTGAGCCATTATTACTAATTTTAGTACCACAGGTTTATGGATATATGTTCATTAAAATCAACGAGCAGGATATACACGGAACAATGGGACAAATTGAGGATTTGTGGTCAAAGTTTAACAGCGGGTTTCCAATGGATTTTAAGTTTTTGGATGACGAATATCAAAAACTTTACTTAGCAGAACAAAAACTGGGTACATTATTTAGTTCTTTTGCCGCCATTGCAATTTTCTTATCATGCCTGGGATTATTTGGATTAGCAACTTATATGGCAGAAAAACGGACAAAAGAAATTGGTATTCGCAAAGCTCTTGGTGCTTCCGGTACAAAAATAACCCGTTTACTTACCTGGGAATTCACAAAATGGGTGATGCTTTCAACCCTGATTGCATGGCCACTGACATATTTATATTTGAATAAATGGCTGCAAAACTTTGCTTATAGAACAGATTTAGACTTGTATGTATTTGTATTAGGAGGTATATTAGTATTGATAATCGCCATTCTTTCGGTGGTTTCGCAAGCGCTAAAAGCTTCAAGAACAAATCCGGCGATAACTCTTAAGTATGAATGATTAGATTTGTGGTTAAATAAAGCTGTCAAACACTTTTAAAGTGTCTGACAGCTTTATTTAACTTATTCTTACCACACCCTGAAATCAAATTCCAGGTTTTCCTTTCTTGAAGTGGGATTTTGTTGCCCGTTTGTAAGTTCCTTAACCCGTACAAAAACATAATCACGAAGTTCAGAAACTGAAATTTCATGATTATTGTCGATGTCGGCTTTTTCTGTACTCAAGCTTTCCAAAACAGCATAGCTAAACACACCGTTTTTCCATTTACTTGATTCGTAGGAAAATTCTTTACCGGAAGCTGAAGAAATAACCATGGCTCCGTTGCCACGCCTGAGATCGGTGAATAATTCCATCATCAGTTCGAAACTGGTTTTCAAACCAATGCCACTCTTGTTTTTCAGCGCTTTAAACCCGCGCGATGAAACACCATTGTATGTGTTCTGTGTATCGACTGCTACTATTTCAGATTCTTCTTTATCTACTTCGCCGCTATGGCATGCATCAATAAGCATTAGTTTTTTAAGGGCAGGTATGCTGTCAAGCAAACCTTCGAGCTCTTCGTATTTCAATCCTTTGCTTGCCGGATTTTCAAAAACCATATCGTGCATGGCAACATAATAATCCAGTTGATTATCTAATAATCCGTGAGAAGCAACAAACAGAATTACTTCATCATCGATTTTCGACTTTAAAAGGTCGTTTTTGACTTTCAAAACATTTACGCGCGTTGCCTGTTGATTGGTAAATTTAAAAATATGAATGGCAGCATATTTTTCTTTTTCGCTTTCGAACAAAGAAACCAGGTCATTGGCATCTTTAGCTGCATAAGTTAAGTTCATGCTGTTGTCAATAAATTCGGAAACACCAATGGCAACAATATACAGGTCGTGTTTTTCACTGGTGGGCGATTGGTAGTTTATTTCGAATCGTTCCCGTAAAGATTCTATACCTTGTTCATTTGTTGCCGAAAGTTCAATAACATTTTTCCCGGAAATAAGTGTTACAGTTTCCATTAATGACACTTCGAACAGTTCACCATTCTTCTTATTTTGTAATTTCACTATTTTCCCTTTACTGCCGAAAACAGGCGTGCCGTTTTGGTAAATGTGGAGGCGATCTATAGGATACAATTTATCAGATGCCGTAAAATCAATTATAACTGATGATTCATTTGTACTTGCAGGCAGGCTTTTATTTATAACTACATCCGGGGTATTAAATTTTACATCATGTCCAACAAAAAGGGACGGATCGAAACCCATTTTTTGCACTCTCTTTTCCCATGCTTTTTTGTACGCTTCCAGAAGTGCGGAGTCGGCATAGCCCATTCTTTGCAACACGATATCCGGCCGGTTAAATCGCAGATCGAACTGATCGAATAAAAAAGTCTTTTTTCCTAATGAAAAATGGACTTCATTAATTGCTT
>JAZDJM010000115.1:0-3192 GCA_043804305.1 Bacteroidota bacterium | reverse complement strand
GATTTCAACACGAAGAAAAATTCATCCCTACAGAAGCCAAACTTTGGACACTGGAACAGTTGATATTGGCCGGATTTAAGCATATCGAAGTTTCTAATTACGGAAATCCAACAGGAATGCCCCAATTTAAAGATTGTGACAATTTGTTTAAAGCAATCCGAAAGTCTAAAAAAGTTAAACATCTGATAGATAATGTAAGTCTTACTGCTATAACCATTCGCGAGAAAGCTGTTGAACGCGCAATTCAGGCCAAAAATGAAGGTTATGGCCCCGACCGAATTTTATTTATGGTTTCGACAAGCGAATCGCATCATGAAAAAAATTCAGGTTTATCGCTTAAAGATTACTGGAAGATGGCTGAAGAACAAATTAAACTTGCTCATGGAGCCGGAATTAAAGTCAATGGCACAGTAAGCACAATCTGGGGCTGCCCAATTGAAGGGCCGACAAAAATGGAAAAAGCCATAGAGTTTACAAAACGTTGGTTTGATATTGGCGCAGATGATGTTGAACATGCAGATCATGATGGATCAGCATCGCCTGATCGCGTTTATAAATACTATTCGATGCTCATGGATTATTTTCAAAAACCTGAAAAGCATATTGTTCATTTTCACACAACTAGAGGCTGGGGACTGGCAAATGTTTTGGCTGCATTACAGGCGGGAATGACAAATTACGAATCGACTTTGGGTGGAATTGGCGGACAACCTGCAAATTTCGTAAGTGGTGTTCCGGTTGCAGGTACAGGTGCATATTATTACAAAGATCCAAATTTAGTGGGTTTAGTTTCTACCGAGGACATGGTAGTTATGATGGATGAGATGGGAATTGAAACCAATCTGGATATTGATAAAGTATTGGAAACCGGCGCAATGGTTGAGAGAATTGTTGGACGCAGGCTGCGTTCAGAATCTATTTTAAATGGAAGAATTCCGAAAACATTAACCGGAAGATAAAATTTTAACCTGCCCGGCTTAAGGGCAGGCGTTTTAGACAATCTTTTATTGCACAACAATTTTCCGGGTATGAACCGTCATCCCTTCTGATTTAATTATCAGCAAATAAATACCATTTTCTAAGTGCGGTGTTTGTAGTTCGATAGAATTAACCCCTATTGAAACAGAATTGTTTTTACTGAAAATTTCCTGGCCAATCGCGTTAAATAAAGTTATGTTTTGATTCCATTCATTTTGCGATATAAATCGAATAGATAACCTATTCGACTTCATTGGATTCGGATATATGTCGAAAAGCGGAATCGAATCATTATTTAAGTTTGGATTAAAATTTTCAGCAGCTTTAAGCCGTTTCATTGTTGGCTGTGACCATGCAATATTTACAAGTTTTTGTGTAGTGCTGATATTTGCAAATTTAGTGTTGGCACTAAACTGAGGTGAAACAGAAATTAGTTCAGCATTTGCTATAACATTTAAGCTTAAAAAATAATTGGATAAATTATTTGCCTGCGATATATTAAGATAGACATCGACTCTATTTCCAGATTTCAAAAAATTTAATGTTGTGTTTTCTCTTAATTTTAAGTAATCCAGTATTTCCATCGGAGGGGCAAACCATATACGGTCCGTACCTTTAAATCCATACTTATCGGCTATTTGATGCATATAAAATTTAAAAGTATTCCAGACTAAACTCCCTCCAGTAGGAGTTGGTATAATACGATGTGTAAAATCATGGTACCAGATATGATTTCCATTGATACTTTTTGATGCAACTTCATCAATTTTTGCCATAATATTTGATGGCGTAAACAAATCATCATACAAATACCTTCGGTAAATTTTTAGTTGTTCAGTTGAAAACGGAGAATCAACATCAATTCCATTATTATACCCGAGAAATTCTATTTTATTGCTATAAACGGCATGCATTCCATTGATAAAAGCAGGATTTACATAATTTAAATCGCCGCTTGGAATAACGAAATGCGTCATTTGATAAGCCGTTTTAGCAAAAACTGCCTTTTGATTTTCTGTAATTTGAAAATTATAATCAGTAGCACCATAAGCTGCGTGCGAATAACTGTGATTAAGCACATTCCATCCTGCAGCAATTAATTCCTGCAGCTGAGTCCAAGTAATATAATCAGGGGTATTAATATGAATATCTGCAAAGGATGAATTTACGCTATTCCACCCTAATGATGCTCTGAAAGGAATCTGATTTCCACATCCGTCGGAAAAGTATAATCCGGGAAAGCTTTCTCCTGTTTCTGAAATTGTACCGCCATTTAAAAGTTTGAAACCGTAAGAATAACCATCAATTTTTCCGTCATCAAAAGTAAAGCTATATGCAAAATCTTTATTGTATTTTAATGGAGAAAGTGAAACATTCACATTCCCGGGATCTTTATCAAAAAACAAGCTGATAACCGAATAATCATTGCCAGATAATTCATAAAACTTTAGAGAAACAGTATCAGATGCAGTTCTAAAACCCTTATTATCTACAAGTTCAAACATCAGGTTTTTAAATCCTTGTGAGGTTTCTGTTATAGAAAATTGAAACGGCGGTTCGGTCGAAAATTGGCTAACTACATCATTTACTTTTAAATATACCGAATCAGCTAACAACGGGTTGGGATTTGGCAATTGCAATTCAGCAAAAATACTTCCATTTATACCATATCCATCATGAATATTTGAATAATGACTTGGCCCAAACCATTCAAAAGGAGCCGAACCGCCAGTAAAGCGCATCGATTTAATACCTATTTCAAAAGCTCCGGCATCCGCACTATATGGAAATTCAAAAAAAGAAAGTTTCGAAAAATCAATACTTTTATCAAAATCACTTAAAGGAATTTGTATGGTTATCCAATCGTTTGAATTGGCAATTATATATTTATCTAAAGTCAATATTCCGATTGAAGATGGACGAATTCGGATTTTATCCCATTTTATATTGCTTGAAAATGCTTTTATAACAATTTCCAGCATATTGTTACCGACGGCAATAGCATTTTGAAACTGACCATATATATATTGGTTGTGATAGCCTAACTTCAGTTTCATATAACCTGTTTGAGAATTCCAAGTTTTAAGGTAAATATCAGATTCTAAGTCCTCGCCTTCGATAAAAGGAGTCAAAACCACGGGTTGATTTATTAAAACGGAGTCCCCGGTTTTATATTCAAGAAAAGATATTTTTAATTTTGAAATTTGATTTTCA
>JAZDJM010000114.1:0-2310 GCA_043804305.1 Bacteroidota bacterium | reverse complement strand
CTTTTTGAAGGAAGTCATTTTTTCCCCCTAAATCATTTGGACATAACCTACAAAACCTATTTTAAAGGACCGCGTTTTACCTATAATTTTTTTGGTATGGGAAATGAAACCCAATGGCTGGTCGAACCCTCGGAAAAAGATTACTACCGTTTACGTTTGAGCGAATATTTTGCAGGAACAGAGATTTTCAATTTATTGAATAAGAACGACATCCATAAAATCGGTATAGGCATGTTTTACAAATGCAGCGAAGTGCATCTGTCCGAAAACCGGTTTATATCTGATTATACACTTAATAATTTGACTCCTAGTGAGATGAACATGCATTCCTTTGCTGGCCTAAGTGGCCGTTACCAGATGAATACGCTATTGTTGGAAGACCAGAAAAAAGAGGCTAAATTTGGAGGAAGTACGCTTTTTTTGACCCGAGGAATGCAGCTTGATGCCGAAATTTCACACTATATAGGGCTCAACAGTCAAACAGAATCCTTCACAAAAATAAGTAGCAACTGGTCCTCTTACTTGAGTTTTTCACAACGGCCACGAATTGTTTATGTGTTTAAAGTTGGAGGTGAAAAGCTCTTTGGAAACTATCCTTTCTACGAAGCAGCAAAACTCGGTCAGCATGAAAACCTTAGAGGTTACAGGCTTACGCGATTTTACGGTGATGCCAGTTTTTACCTGAATACTGAAATTCGCATACGTGGAAAACAATTTAACTCCTATGTTATGAATGGCACGGCCGGCTTGCTTTTGTTTAACGATCTAGGCCGAGTTTGGTTGAAAAATGAAAACTCATCGAAATGGCATAATGGGTATGGGTTTGGCCTATGGGTATCTCCCTTCGATATGGCATTGTTCAGTATTTCTTTTGCAAAAAGCAAGGAAGATAAACTCATTAATTTTACATTAAATTATCAATTTTAAATGATGTTCAAACTGGCTATTATTTCTATCTGTTTCTTTATTACGACTTCGGTTTATGCGTCTTCAAAAATTTATTTAATCAGGCATGCCAGCGTCAATATTGAAAAACCCGGATGGTCCAATGCCAAAGAAGCGCAGTTTTATAAAGAAAGATATAATTATACCGGCATTTTAGCTTTTGATCGCAAAGAAGTGCTCAACAAAATTGAAAATTATAAAGAAATAGACACGGTTTTTTGCAGTCCACAGCTACGGGCACTGCAAACTGCCCAAATTCTTTTCGAAGGAAAGGCTTTTTTAAGAACCAGTGAACATTTAAAAGAACTTGATTACCCCATAAGTACACTGCCGCTGATTAAATTGCCCGTGAATATCTGGCTCACAATGTCCCGTATTTCCTGGATGGCAGGAAACACCGCAAATAATAAACCGTCGTATCAAGATCGAAAAGAAAATCTGGAAATCTTTGTGGATGAACTTATAGCCTATGCTGAAAAAAATGGCATAAGTGTGGTAGTTGCTCACGGAGGAGTAAACCGTGAGCTAATCCGAATTCTTAAAAAAAAAGGATGGAAATTGGAAATCCGTGACGGACTGGGAAATTTATCAGTAAATTGCTTGTCAAAATAAAAAAAGCATGAGTGCGCAAAATTCTATAAAAATACTACACCTGACTATTGTCGGTTTCTTTTTAATGGTTATGGATTCGTGCACCATGAAAGAGAATAGTCATCAAGAAGATATATTGAATATAGAAATTGCAAATTTAATAGAGTATGATCTAAAAAAACCGGATGCCATATTCAAACTACCTGACAAACTGGATGAAGTTTCAGGAATCGCATGGCTCGGGAAGGATAAACTAGCCTGCATTCAGGACGAAAAAGCCATAATTTATATTTACGACCTTAAGAAATTGAAAATTATATCTGAGATTCATTTTGGAAAGGATGGCGATTATGAAGATATAGTTGTGGAAGGAAGCAATGCATATGTTTTAAGAAGTGATGGGACAGTCTTTGAGGTGGAAAACTTCAGATTACCCACTCGAAAAACCCATATATTTAACACAAAACTCAGTCTGCGGAATAATGCAGAAGGACTGGCTTACGACAAAGAAAACAATGCTTTATTGCTAGCCTGTAAGGAATCGCCATCGATAGATAAGGAATATCTGTATCCGGGTTTAAGAGCGATTTATACTTTCGACCTGAAAACTAAATCGTTGAAAGAAAAACCGGCTATTTTAATTGATCCTTCTAAAATGAAGAAAAATCAAACATCTCCGGAGAAAAATAAGGCTTATGTTTCTGAATTTTTTACTAAAATTGCCCACGCCTTAAAACTATCTGATGGAAATGCCTTTTATCCATCAGCCATAGC
>JAZDJM010000113.1:0-7999 GCA_043804305.1 Bacteroidota bacterium | reverse complement strand
CAATAGTATTGATGCAGATATAATAGAAACCGGATGCATTGGATTATGTTCATCTGAGCCAATAATGGATATCCAAATTCCGGGAAAAAACAGAATTTCTTTCGAAAAAGTAACTCATGATCAGGTAATTCCAATTTTATCATCGGTTTTGGGCCATAATGCAATTCCTTATAGAAAGGTTATAGGACAGTTTGTAAACAAATCAAACAGTCCATGGGAAAATATCAACAACATCTATTCGCATCCTTTTTTCAAGCCACAAACCAGAATTGTTCTTCAAAATTGTGGAATTATCAATCCTGTTAGTATTGACGAATATATCGCTTTTGGAGGCTATTCATCCTATATCAACACAATTAACACTTATTCTTCAGCTGAAATTTGTGATAAAATTGAGAAAAGCGGACTAAGAGGCCGAGGTGGCGGAGGATTCCTGACCGGGAAAAAATGGAAATTTGCACTTCAAACACAAGCCGACCAAAAGTATTTAATTTGCAATGCCGATGAAGGAGATCCCGGTGCGTTTATGGACAGGGCCGTAATTGAAGGAGATCCGCATCGGTTAATCGAAGGCATGGCCATTGCTGCATTTGGTATTGGCGCTACCACAGCCTATGTCTATATCCGGGCTGAATATCCTCTAGCCCTAAAAAGATTGAATATCGCCATTGAACAAGCACGGGAATATGGCCTCGTTGGCAAAAATATTTTTGATACGGGTATCGATTTTGAGATAAAAATCAAAATGGGCGCAGGGGCCTTTGTGTGTGGAGAAGAAACGGCCCTCATCCATAGTATTGAAGGAAAACGCGGAATGCCACGGCCAAGGCCACCATTTCCTGCAAGCGAAGGACTCTTTGGTAAACCAACCATAATAAACAATGTTGAAACATTGGCAAATATTCCCACCATTATCGAAAAAGGCGAAGATTGGTACGCAGCCATTGGAACTGAAAAAAGCAAGGGCACAAAAGTCTTTGCTTTATCCGGAAAAGTTGCTTTGACCGGTTTGGTAGAAATACCGATGGGAACAAGTGTCAGAGAAGTAATTTTTGATATTGCCGGAGGAATTAAAGGCGGAAAGAAATTCAAATCTGTACAAATCGGTGGACCATCAGGTGGTTGTATTACTGAGCAGAATCTGGATATTCCTATCGATTATGATTCTTTGCTTGAAGTTGGAGCCATGATGGGTTCAGGAGGATTGGTGGTAATGGATGAAGATACTTGTATGGTTGATGTGGCCAAGTTTTTTATGGATTTTATTCAGCGGGAAAGCTGTGGAAAATGTATCCCTTGTCGCGAAGGAACCCGTAGAATGCTTGAAATTTTGGAAGATATTACTCAAAAACCTTCAAACGGAAGTTCTCATTACGCGCTCAAACGATTTAAAGGCATTACCCAAATTGAAAAATTAGCTCAGGTAATTAAAGAAACTTCACTTTGTGGTTTGGGTCAAACTGCTCCTAATCCGATACTTAGCACATTAAAATGGTTTAGGGATGAGTATGAAGAGCATATTTTTGAACGTGTTTGTAAGGCAGGTGTTTGTACCAGCCTGCGCACTTTTACCATTGACGTTAACAATTGTATTGGCTGTATGTTATGTGTAAAAAAATGTCCTACAGCTGCAATTATCGGCGCCAAAAAAACACCACATTTTATTGTTGAAGATAAATGCATTTCGTGCGGAACCTGTGAAGAAGTTTGTAAATACGATGCCATTAGAATTAATTAAAACCCCTGAGTTTTCTGAAAAAAGGTTACTATGAGTATAAATATAAAAGTAAACGGACAAAAAATTATTGCAAAACAGGGAGAAACTATCCTGAATGTGCTGAGCGAAAATGGAATTAAAGTGCCAACTTTATGCCATATCAAAAATATGTTTCCAAGCGGAAGTTGCCGTATGTGTGTGGTTGAACACACCAATACCAATAAATTAATCACTTCCTGTTCTGCTGTTGTGGAAGAAGGTATGGAAATTCTTTCTCATTCTCCACGGGTTACAGAAGCCAGAAAAGTCATTGTAGAACTATTGCTCTCCAATCATCCGGACGATTGCCTGTATTGCGTTAGAAACGGCAATTGTGAGTTGCAAGGATTGTCGGCCGAATTATGTGTATCGGAAAGACGAATTCAGGGGAGAAAAAATAAATTGCCTCTTGATACTTCAAGTGCCAGTATTATTCGTGATCCGGAAAAGTGCATACTTTGCGGAAGATGTGTCAGGGTATGTGAAGAAGTTATTGGGGTAGCCTGTATCGATTTCAGCAAAAGAGGAAGCAAAACCGTAGTGTCCACTGCCTTTGATAAAGGCTTGAACACATCAAGCTGTGTAAATTGCGGGCAATGCATTATGGTATGTCCTACCGGTGCTTTAACCGAAAAAAATCACTTCGCTGAAATTAAGGAAGCACTTACCAATCCAGACAAAACTGTGGTTGTTCAATATGCGCCTGCAATTTCAGTGTCAATTGCCGAAGAATTCGGAATGGAAGCAGGAAAAGACATTGCCGGAATAATGAATGCAGCACTTCGTAAAATCGGATTTGATTATGTATTTGACACTTCATTTTCGGCCGACCTTACCATTATGGAAGAATCGAGCGAATTAATCCAGCGGATTACAGAAAACAAGAATCTTCCTTTAATCACGAGCTGTTGTCCGGCCTGGATAAAATATGCCGAAGAATTTGCCCCTGAATTAATCCCTAATTTGTCCACCTGCAAATCGCCGCAACAAATGGCCGGCGCAATTATTAAATCCTATTTTGCAGATAAAAAGAATCTCCAAAAAGAAGATATATATTCGGTGGCAATTATGCCATGTACGGCCAAAAAATTCGAAGGGCAAAGAGAAGAAATGACCCAAAAAGGAATAAGTGATGTAGATGCTGTATTGACCACGCGCGAATTTGTGCGTTTCATAAATCTTTTCGGAATTAATATGCACGAAATTGATTCGGAAACGGCCGATTCACCTTTGGGATTAAGAACTTCGGCCGGAAAAATATTTGGAGCCAGTGGTGGCGTTGCCGAAGCAGCAGTTAGAACGGCTTATTATTCTTTATGCAAGGAAGAACTTGTTCAATTTAAAATTCCGGAAATCAGAGGGATGAAAGGCCAGAAAGAGACACATTTAAAAATTGGAGATTTGACTGTAGGTGTTGCTGTGGTTAACGGATTAGGAAATGCTAAAAAGCTGATAGATGAAATAAAAGCGGGAAGAAGTGATATTCATTTTATTGAGGTTATGGCTTGTCCGGGAGGCTGTGTCGGCGGCGGTGGACAACCCATCAATCTGAACGAAGAGGCAGTAAAAAATCGAATAAAATCCCTCTATAAAATTGATGAAACTGAATCGATAAAGGTTTCCCATAAGAATCCAGATGTTTTAAACCTGTATAGGGAATTTTTAGGTGAGCCATTAGGGCATAAATCCCATGAGCTGCTTCATACCGCCTATCAAAAACGTGATGTAATTAAATAAACAGCTATTTTATGACAACTTTTACCGATAATAATCCTTTGGTCTATACCTTAAAAAACTTATGCAGAGTTTGTTATACCTGTGTCAGGGAATGTCCGGTAAAGGCCATCCGAATTATTAACGGTCAGGCAGATGTGATAACAAGCCGGTGCATTGCCTGCGGAAATTGCGTAAAAGTTTGCAGTCAGGGCGCTAAAGTGTATTATCGCTCCAAAGAATCAATAAAAGCGGCAATACATAAGGGTGAGCATTTAATTGCCTGTCTGGCGCCTAGTTTTCCGGCCGAATTTACAGAAATTGAAGATTATAAAAAGCTTGTCGGATTGACAAAAAAGCTTGGTTTTAAACAGGTCGTTGAAGTTTCTTTTGGTGCCGACCTAATTGCTAATGAATATGCAAAAATTTTCAATAGTCCCGAGGCAAAATCAGTTATTACTTCCGATTGCCCGGCCATAGTATTTTATATCGAGCAATATCATCCGGATCTGACAGAGTTTCTGGCGCCCGTATATTCGCCGGCCATGGCAATTTCAGAAGTTGTAAAAGCAAAATATGGAAGCGATTCGAAAGTTGTATTTATTGGCCCTTGCATTGCTAAAAAGGCTGAGTCAGATTCATTCTTTGAAGTGCTTACTTTTGCAGAACTCAGAGAAATGTTTGAAGAAGAAAACATTTATACAAAGCAAATTGAGTGGTCAGAATTTGACCCACCATTTTCAGGAAATGGTGCAGTTTTCCCAGTAAATCACGGGCTTCTTAAAAGCATTAATATGCTTGAAGGACTGGGAAAAGGTGAAGTGATAACCGCTGAAGGTAAAACCAAATTCATGGAAGCCATTCGTAATTTTGAAGAAGGGTTGTTAAAAAACCAACATCTTGAATTATTGTGTTGCGATGGCTGTATTCACGGACCGGGAATGACCAAGCGGGGTGATCAGTTTTTAAAGCGAAAAAAAATAAGCGAATATGTAAATGCCAAACTAGAAAACTTAAACCGTATTGAATGGGCAAAAGATTTAACAGCATTTTCGGCCTTCGACTTTCAAAGAAGTTTTTCTACTTACGACCAAAGAATCGCTAAACCCAGTTTATGGGAAGTTCAAAAAGTATTGCACTCCATGGGAAGAAAATCTCCGACCGAAATGCTAAACTGTGGCGCCTGTGGTTATGAAACCTGTATAAGCCATGCAGAAGCAGTAGTTGCAGGTTTAGCGGAGATTGAAATGTGTTTGCCTTATGCCATTGAAAAACTGCATGAATCTGTAGCTGAATTAAACGATTCGAATGCAAAGCTTTTGGATACCCGGCAAGCTTTGCGCCAATCTGAAAAACTGGCTGGAATGGGACAGGTTTCCGCCGGGATAGCGCATGAATTAAACAATCCGCTTGGAATTATTACTTTGTATAGCAGTATCTTAAAAGGAGAAATACATCCTGAAAACCCGCTTTATGCTGATATTGCCCTGATAGACGAACAGGCAGAACGCTGTAAAAAAATTGTAGGCGGATTGCTCAATTTTGCACGTAAAAATCAGGTACATCTTAAAGCAAATGACATTATCGATTTTGTAAACCACAGTTTTAAATCAATTATAATTCCAGATTCTATTTCAATTGAATTTTCACATTCTATTGATAATCCAATCGTAAAATTCGATTACGATCAGTTGATGCAGGTTTTTACAAATCTGGAACGAAACGCCATTGAAGCTATGCCTGACGGTGGTGTTTTAAGTGTTGATTTAAAGCATATTAATGACGAAATAATTATTGTGATCAGGGATACCGGAATTGGGATTGAGCCCGAAAATCTGGAAAAAATCTTTACTCCGTTTTTTACAACCAAATCAGCCGGAAAAGGCACCGGTTTAGGATTGCCTCTGGCCTACGGAATTGTAAAAATGCATAAGGGAAAAATTAATGTAAAATCAAATACCAATCCTCAAAAAGGAATGGTTGGCACTAAATTTACGATTAACCTTCCCTATTTAAACTAGATTAAACAAATATAAATTTGTAATGAATAACGAAAAAAAAACCATTTTAATAGCTGACGATGATATTGATTATCTCGAACAGCTAAAGTTTCATGTCGAAAGTTTTGGTTATAGAACAATTACCGTTCAGACCGAAGAAGAATGTGAGGAAGCCATGTTAATCAACAAGCCGGATTTGGCCATTTTTGATTTGATGATGAATAAAGACGACAGCGGATTTATTTTATCCTACAAAATGAAAAAACGCTATCCTGAAGTGCCTATAATCATTGTAACCTCTTCGGCCTCAGTAACCGGAATTAATTTTGAATCGGAAAATCAGACCGAACGAAATTGGATAAAAGCCGATAAATACCTGGCCAAAGGTATTCGACCCGACCAACTTCACCGTGAAATTAATAAACTTCTAAAGATTTAAGCTGTATTTCAATTCATTTAATTATGGAAACCCTTAAAATACTTATTGTTGACGACGAAAAGGATATCCGCACAGGAATTCACAGAGCTTTAAAAGACTTTAAAGTAAGTTTTCCGTTTTGTGACGATGATTTTGATTTTATAATTTTGGATGCTGAATCGGGCGAAGATGCATTGTCAATCATTGATAATGAAACTGTTGATATTGTTCTGCTGGATAATAAGCTCCCCGGAATGGAAGGTGTTGAAGTATTGGAATACATCAACAATAAGCCGCTTGATTGTGCAGTTATGATGATTACATCCTATGCCTCTATCGAATTGGCCTTACGTGCCACCAATAATGGAGCTTTTAATTTTATTCCAAAACCCTTTTCTGCACAAGATTTAAAATCAGCCATTGAAAGCATCACCAAACACCTGTTTTTAAAAAGAATGACCAACCGGATGAAAGCCGAAGCCAAACAAATCAGGTTCAAATTCTTATCGGTGCTTTCTCACGAATTAAAATCGCCAATCAATGCCGTTGAAGGCTATTTGCGGATAATGAAAGACAAACAAGCAGGCGATAATATAGCCGACTATGAGAAAATGATAGACCGCTCATTAACACGTTTGGAATCGATGCGTGGTTTGATAATGGATATGCTTGATTTTACAAAAATTGAATCGGGTGCGAAAAACCGTGAAATCGTGGAAATCGATTTGGTCGAAATTGCGAAAATGGCAGTTGATTCCATTTATCCTATGGCCATCCAACGGAATATAAATATTATTCGTGAATTCCCTTTAAATTTAAAAATGATTGCAGATGCCGGTGAAATGGAGATTATATTCAATAACCTCTTATCCAATGCCGTAAAATACAATAAAGAAAATGGAACCGTAAATTTTAGAATCTACAACAAAAAGAATCTTGTGATAATTGAAGTTGAAGACAGCGGCATTGGCATGAGCGAAAGTGAGCGATCGCTTGTTTTTAAAGAGTTTACAAGGATTAAAACACGACAAACAAAAAATATTTCAGGCTCCGGCCTTGGATTGTCAATAATGAAAAAGATAATCAAACTAAACAAAGGTAAAGTTAAGCTTGAAAGCCAACCCGATGTTGGAACAAAATTCGTGGTGGAACTGCCATTGGATGTAACTTTATAATTCATTATAAAAAGAAAATTTTTCTCAATAACAAATCTAATTTTACCCGACAGGATTTAGAAAACTGTCGGGTTTTCTTTGTTTGATTTTGATTTATTCATAATAATTTAAATGCTTGTGAAACATTTCTTATATTTCCACATTTCAAAGCTATCCTGAAATATGAATAAAACAATTTTTGCAATAACTAAAATGGACTGTCCCTCTGAAGAAAATTTAATCCGGACTAAATTGGAAGGAATTGGTGATATTGTGAATCTGGACTTTGATATTCCCAATCGAAAATTAACCGTATATCACAAGGGGCAAATTGACCAAATTGAAAAATCGATTGCAGAACTTCATTTAGGCGAAAAAAAAATATCGACCGAATCAAGCTTTCAAACCGATTTTGTTGAACATTCCAATCAGAAAAAAATTCTGTGGACCGTTTTGGCCATCAATTTTGCTTTTTTCCTCATTGAAATGTCAAGCGGATTAATCTCAAAATCGATGGGTTTGGTGGCCGACAGTTTGGATATGCTCGCCGATTCTTTTGTTTATGGGATTAGCCTTTTAGCTGTTGGAAGGGCACTAATCAGAAAAAAAAGGATTGCAAGACTTGCCGGATATTTTCAAATAGCGCTGGCAATTATTGGTTTTATGGAAGTGCTAAGAAGATTTTTCAATGTTGAAAGTCTACCTGATTTCACCACAATGATTGTCGTTTCGGTTTTTGCATTAATCGCAAATGCCATTTGCCTTTACTTGCTGCAAAAATCAAAAAGCAAGTACGAAGTGCATATGAAAGCAAGTATGATTTTCACTTCGAATGATGTGATCATTAACTTAGGAGTAATTGCTGCAGGAGGATTAGTCTATTGGCTGAACTCGAGCAAACCCGATTTAATTATTGGAACAATTGTTTTTATTTTAGTGATACAGGGAGCTCTGCGGA
>JAZDJM010000112.1:0-15878 GCA_043804305.1 Bacteroidota bacterium | reverse complement strand
GTTCAATGTTGCTTCGCCGAATACAGCATACAGTTGGGGCTCCGATTTTAATCACGATAAAGCTGATACAAAGGCATTCGTTGATCGTGTTAATGCTTATTGGATAAATGAATATAAAGTTGATGGTTTCCGATTTGATTTTACCAAAGGTTTTACAAATACTCCGGGCGATGGATGGGCTTACGACGCCAGCAGAGTTAGTATTTTAAAGCGAATGGCCGATAAAATTTGGGAGAATGACAATAAAACATACGTTATTTTAGAGCATTTTGCTGATAATAACGAAGAAAAAGAATTGGCCAATTATGGCATGATGGTATGGGGGAATATGAACGGAAGTTTCAAAGAAGCTCACATGGGTTATACCGCTGACGGAAAATCGAATATAGATTGGGCATCCTATATTAAGCGTGGTTGGAGTAAACCAAATTTAGTGGTTTATATGGAGAGCCATGATGAGGAAAGACAAATGGTTTACGCTGAAACCTGGGGAAATACAGATGGAGTAAATTATAGTATTAAAAATGAAACTACTGCTTTAATGCGAATGAGACTGGGATTTTTATTTAATTTTATGATACCCGGCCCAAAAATGTTATGGCAGTTCGAAGAATTGGGCTACGATTTTTCCATAAATTATCCATCAGGAACTTCCGATGACCGACTAAGCAGTAAACCCGTTTTCTGGGGCTATTATTATGATACCCGACGATCTGATTTGTATCATTTTGTTTCCTCACTATCGCTTTTGAAAAAGAAATTGGATGTTTTTGAAACAACAGACTTTGAGTTGGATGTTTATAATGCATTAAAAAGAATCAAGCTTAATAGTAATGATTTAAATATAGTTGCTCTGGGAAATTTTGATGTTTTTTCGGGAACTATAAGTGCTAAATTTCAACATACCGGAACATGGTATGAACACTTCTCCGGGAATTCACTATCAGTTACAGATGTTAATATGAATATTACCCTAGCTGCGGGTGAATACAGTCTGTATACCGATCAGCGAATTATTGAAGCAGATTTAAGAACAGCAATTAGCGATGCTTCTTTTTCAAAAAATGAGCCTTTTCATGTTTTTCCAAACCCTGGTTCGCATTTAATTAATCTGCAATTTAACCAGGATGAGCAAATTCTTGGCTGGAAAGTTTATTCCTTGCAAGGAAAAGAAATTCTAGCCGGAAATTCAAATTCCGCTCAAAGAATACAAGTTGACATATCGTCAATTAATTCAGGTATATACATCATTGAAGTATTTGGACAGCAAAGATCATTTAGGCAGAAATTTATTAAAAGATAATTTCATGCGAAATTTTATCCTTTTCGTTTTATTTGGAATTTCTGTACAATTATACGGACAGGTTGCTCCTGCAAAATATTTGGTGACTTTTAAAGATAAAAATAATTCGCCATTTAGCTTGAGCCATCCAGAGTCTTTTTTAAGTCAGAGAGCCATAGAAAGAAGGACTAAATACAATATAGCTTACGATATTACTGATATTCCTGTAAATGATACTTATATTCAAGGAGTTATTGCAACAGGTGCAAAACTAATTATACGTGTTAAATGGATAAATTCAATACTTGTAAGCACTGATTCTCAAACAATATTGAATGCAATTAATAATTTATCGTATGTAAAAAGTGTAAATAAAATTAATAAACGATCTGAGGTTTACACTGATACGGATAAATTTAAGAATATTGAAGCTCCCGATATAAAATCAACATTGGCAAACAATGATGCAACCTACGGTACAGCATATAATCAAATTAATATGGTTAATGGAATTCCCCTGCATCAAAGTGGGTTTAAAGGCAATGGAAAAGTTATTGCAATTTTAGATGCGGGCTTTACCAATGTTGATACAAGAGCAATATTTAACACTTTAAGAACAAATAACCAAATACTTGGAACCTATAATTTTGTTGACCCGGCAGTCAGTGTCTACGGATCACATGCCCATGGAACACTAGTTTTATCAGTTATGGGTGGAAACTTACCAGGTGTTTTCTTAGGAACGGCACCGGAAGCTTCTTATTGGCTTCTAAGAACAGAAGATGCCGGAACCGAATTCTTAATTGAAGAATACAATTGGATTGCCGGGGCTGCATTTGCTGATAGTGTGGGAGTTGATATTATAAACTCATCATTGGGTTATACCCAATTTGATAATCAGATTTATGATCACATTTGGACGGATTTAGATGGAAATACTACTCCTGTTACAAAAGGCGCTGATTTGGCTGCTAAGAAAGGAATTTTGGTTGTAAATTCAGCCGGAAATTCAGGAAGTGATTCTTGGAAATATATAATTGCTCCAGCAGATGGTGATAGTGTATTTGCAATAGGTGCTGTAGATGCCAATAAAATTATCACAAGCTTTAGTTCTTATGGATTTGACTGGGATTCAAGAATCAAACCTAATATTGTGGCCCAAGGTGGAAATACTGTTGTAGCCAATGAATTTACCGATACTGTAAAAACAGCAAATGGAACATCATTTTCCTCACCTTTAATTGCAGGCATGATGGCTTGTTTATGGCAATCAATGCCAAATGTTTCGAATAAGGAATTAATTAAAGCTGTTGAACAGAGCGCTTCAAAATATACAAGTCCTAATCGACAATATGGGCATGGTATTCCTGATTTTTTAAATGCTCAATTAATTCTTGCATTGAATACTGAATCACCATTAATAAATGATTTTGAAATCATTCCAAACCCAATTTCAAGCTCAGCTTTTATACGTTGGGGTTTATCCAATGCGTTTAATGCTATAGAACTAATAAACCTGCAGGGTAAAATTTTATTCAGCAGTGCGATTGAAACGAATGCCACAACTTACAGAATTGCTTTAGATGGTTTTCCAAACGGAATTTATTTCCTTAGTTTAAGCAATGAACACGAAAGAATTACAAAAAAATTGATAAAGATAAATTAATCAATTTGCTGTAGTTTTAATTGTATTTAAAACTGCCCAGTCAGGCATTTGATTGATATCGATATCAAATACAATCCGACCAAAAAAATAAACAAATAAACTTAAAATAATAACGGCAAAGATATTCAAAACAAATCCGGTTTTGACCATTTGTATCACTTTTAATTTATTTGATCCGAATACAATGGCATTTGGAGGCGTTGCAACCGGAAGCATAAACGCAAGTGAAGCTGCAAAAGTAGCTGGCAACATAAGTAATAAAGGATTAATATTGATACTAACGGCAATACCTGCTAAGACAGGTAAAAACATTTCTGTAGTAGCAGTGTTTGAAGTAAGTTCTGTCAGAAATGACATTAATCCTGCAACCGCAAATAAAATCAAAAATGGATGAAACTGACTAAGCCATAGCAGTTGATTACCTATCCACAAACTTAAACCAGATTGAGTGAAGCCACTTGCCAATGCAAACCCTCCACCAAAAAGCAATACAATATGCCAGGGAAGTTTTGGGATAATATCTTGGTTAAGTAATCTTTCGTTGGATTTTGATTTTGATGGAATGATAAACAATAGCATTGCCATAAATATAGCGACTGTACCATCGTTTATATAATCATGATTTGGGAAAAAATGCCCCCAGCCAATTAGGTCAAAATTCCCGAATGAAATACTTGAGCGACTGATCCAAAAAATGGCAAGTAATATAAACATAATGAGAATTATGTTCTCTTCAAAACTGGATTTTCCTAATGCATTATATTCTTCTTTCAATAATTGCCTCTTAAAAATAAGCGTTTTGTCTTTGGGGCGGTATAAAAAATATAACCAAGCAAAAATAATAATCAGCAAAATTACGCTCATTGGGAAAGCAAAAATTAACCAGCCGGAGAATCCAATTTCAGGCGCTGACGGAAAAATAATTGTAAAGATTCTGGCGAAAGAAAGGTTTGGTGGAGATCCAACCAAAGTTGCCATTCCCCCAATTGAAGCGCTATATGCAACTCCCAAAAGTAAAGCAACAGAATAGTTTTCACTATCTTTTCCATTCAATTGTTCATCGAGTTTTTTCAAAACTGAAAGTACAATTGGAACCATCATCATTGCTGTTGCCGTATTCGAAATCCACATAGATAAAAAAGCAGTTGCAAGCATAAAGCCAAGGAGAATTTTTGCCGGACTGCTTCCAACCGTGAGTAGTATTTTTAATGCTATTCGTTTGTGCAAATTCCATTTTTCCATGGCCAGGGCAAATAAAAAACCGCCGATGAAAAGAAAAATAATGTGATTAAAATAGGTTGTAGAAACATCTTTTCCATTCATAATTCCTAAAAGTGGGAAAACAGCTACAGGTAGTAAAGCAGTAACCGCCAAGGGTACAGATTCGGTGATCCACCATACTGCCATTAAAATTGCAACTCCCAGAGTCCTTTCTATTAATGGATTCTCAGGAGCCAAATCAGAGTAAAAAATAAAATATCCACTTAGAATTGGGGCAATAATAAAAGCCCAAAAATTTTTATTTATCAGATGGTGTAGCATCATTTAGGATTTAATTAAATTCTTATAGTCTATTAAATTAAAAATAATTATACACATTATTCTTTTTATATCACAATAAAAAGCTATAATTATTTAATTTAGCGGGCTCAATACATAAAAGAAGAATTAAACAAATTATAATAAATGAATAAGTTAGCTGTTGTTGCATTTGGCGGAAACGCCTTATTAAGAAGTAATCAAAAAGGAACCATAAGCGAACAGGAGGCCAATGTTTACGAAACATGTACGCATCTGGTTGATCTGATAAAAAAAGGCTATGATATTGTAATTGGTCATGGTAATGGTCCTCAAGTCGGAAATGTATTACTTCAGCACGATGCCGGAGAAAAAACTTATGGAATCCCAAAACTGCCCATTGATGTATGTGTTGCCGAGACTCAGGGTTCTATTGGCTATATGATTGAACAACAGTTGAGAAATGTGCTCTATAAAGAGGATATGGAACGCGATATAATAACAATGATAACTCAGGTTTTGGTAGATAAACATGATCCTGCTTTCGAGAATCCAACAAAACCAATTGGCCCATATTATTCGAAAGAAGAAGCTGAAAGAATTAATCTTGAAAAAGGAGATAAATTTGCAGAAGATCCAAGAGGCAGAGGTTGGCGAAAAGTTGTGGCATCTCCACGTCCGGTGCGTATAAATAATCGGAAGACTATCGAAAAGATTGCCCGTGATGGCCAAATTGTTGTTGCTGTTGGTGGGGGTGGAATTCCGGTTCATTATGTAGAGGGTAAAAAGCTTGAAGGGATAGATGCTGTTATTGATAAGGATTTGGCCAGTTCGATGCTTGCTTCTCAAATCCGTGCTGATGAGTTCTATATATTGACCGATATTTCTAAAGTTTATATAAATTTTAATAAACCCAATCAAAAGGCGTTAGACAGAATTACTGTAAAAGAAGCTAAACAATATCTGAGCGAAAAGCAATTCACCGAAGGTAGTATGGCCCCGAAAATAAGGGCAGCCATCGAATTTATAGAAAACGGAGGCAAGCGTTGCATTATTACTCAAGCTGAAGAGTTAGGTAAACCTGATTGTGGAACTCGGATTGTTCTCAATTAATTATTCAATTTTGAGATTTACTTTCTTATCAGAATGATTTTAGATAATCGAAATTGATTTTTTCTTTTTCAACTCGATTAATAATACAAATATTACTGGTATTTACGCAGTTACATAAGGGCTAAAACCTTAATAAACTGATTGTTAATATTTCATTTAATATATTTCTCTTGGATTTTGAGCCTTCTACAAGCGATTATAAGCAAGAAATATTTTTTTTCGTGCATATATGGCCATCATTTTGCACATTTTGGGTTAATATTCTGGTATGATAGCGCATATTTTAAAAATAGACATCAATCTGTTTAGGTAGACTAAAGTTTGAATATTTTTTTTACGGTTTGAAAATTCAGTTCAATACCAAGAGTGCAATTTTTCAAATTTCCAAGCAATAGCAAATAGGGGGCTTTCTGACTCTGTTGTTTTATTGTAATTTTTACTTCAAAACTTACTCACGAATAATATTTACACCAAAAGTTATTGTATAGAAATGTGTACATGCAGTCAAAATACAGTCATGTTACAAATGTAAATCTTAACATTACACGTAATTTAGCTCTAATATGTGTACACATATGTAAATAGCGCAAAACATTCAAATATTTAGTATTATATTATTGTTATTATTTGATAATCTGTATTATAATATAAATATATCAATTATAACTATAACTAATTAGCTATAATGAAACCTCAAATTTAATTTGAGATTATAACATTATAATAGGCTATTATAAAGTAAATTAAAACATATATATAAAGTATAAGTATAAATAAATAATCAATTAGTCATAAGTTACAAATGTAAATCTTAACCGTTGTTGCATTTGTTCTTTGTAATGTTTACTTTTGTAACCGTAAAATCTTTATTTCGTTCGTTATGGTTAATCGTATTAAAAATTTGATAAGCGTTAAAAATCTTTCGGCATCGCAATTCGCAGATACTCTTGGTGTACAGCGATCAAATATTTCACACATTTTATCGGGACGTAATAAACCTAGTTTAGATTTCATTTTGAAACTCAATGAAATTTATCCAGAAATCTCGCTTGAATGGTTAATTTTAGGAAAAGGAGAAATGTTTGGCTCTGTTATACGGCAAAAAACAAAAGAAATGGCGCTTGAAATTGATTTTCCTGATTCGGTGGAAAGTAATGAGATAAAGCCAAGTTCAACGGAAATATTTCAGGAGCCTATGAACTCAGAAACAGCTAAGTTAAATGAAAATGTGGAAGTGAAAGAGGAAAATCAAGCAGTTTATTCGCGTATAAAACCTGATGTTGAAAGAATTGAGCAGATTATTCTTCTATATCCGGGTGGTACTTTTAAAACTTATAGCTCTGAAAAATAAAAAAAGCCTTCTGAAAACTAAATTCAAAAGGCGTCTCATACCGTTATGACTGTAATGGCACTTAATACCGTTCGATCTTTGAAAAGAAGAAATCAGCTTCAATTTTTGCATTTTCATCACTATCTGAACCGTGAACAGCATTTTCGCCGATATTTGTACCACATTCTTTGCGTATAGTTCCTTCTTCTGCCTCTGCCGGATTGGTTGCTCCAATTAAATTACGATAGGCTTCTACGGCATTTTCTTTTTCAAGAATTGCAGCGACAATGGGGCCTGACGACATAAACTCAACCAAACTGTTATAAAATGGCCTGCCTGCATGAATTTCATAAAACTTCATGGCTTGTTCCTTTGATAATCTGGTTAATTTCATTGCTGAAACATGAAACCCGGCTTCAGTAATCATATGTAAAATCTTGCCTACACAGTTGTTTTTAAATGCAGTAGGCTTAATCATAGTAAAAGTGATATTTGCACCCATCTTCTTAAATTTTGTTAATTAATCCTGTAAAAGTAAGCATTATCCCGAAGATATATATCGATTTTGTACGAAAAAGTTTACATTTGTTTTTTCGAAATTCTATGCAATAATATTATATAAAACATTGATTTACAACGATCACCTTATTATAAAACAACTTCTGGCAGAGCCTCGCTCTATCATTTTAAGTGCACATTCTAATCCCGATGGGGATACTATAGGTTCTTGTTTGGCTCTGTATCATTTATTTATTCAATTAGGCCATAATACATGCATTATTTCTCCTAACCCAATACCTGTTTATTTAAATTGGTTAGCTGAACTGGACAAAATTATTGTATATGATATTGATAATGAAATTGCAGAACAAAAATTTAAGGATACAAATCTCATCTTTTCAGTTGATTATAATGCCTATAAACGATCGGGCGATGGATTAAGTAAATTGATTGAACAAACAAATGTTCCCCGTATTCTCATCGATCATCATCCAAATCCTGATCTCGTTTTTGATGCACTTATTTCTGATACATCGGCTAGTTCTACTGCTGAATTGGTTTTTCAGTTGATAAACGATTTGGGACATGCCTCAAAAATTAATAAGGATATTGCTGAATGTCTTTATGTTGGCTTACTTACGGATACGGGTTCTTTCAGTTTTTCAATTAATACCGACAAGCCTTATAAGATGGCTGCATTTTTATTCAATAAAGGAATAGATGTTCACCGAATTAATCAAAAAATTTATGGTAGTTTTAATGAAAACAGACTTCGTTTAACAGGATTTGCCATCAGTCAAAAACTGTATGTTTATCCTGAATTACGTTTTGCCATTATTTCACTCACAAAAAAAGAATTGGAAGAATATAAACATCAGACTGGTGATACCGAGGGACTTGTAAATTATGCACTAGGTATCGAAAATATTGTGGCTGCAGCATTGCTGACCGAGCGTGAAGATAAAATCCGGATTTCGTTACGATCTAAAGGGGATTTTGCTGTCAATGCGATAGCTTCGGATTTCTTTGCTGGTGGTGGCCATAAGAATGCAGCTGGTGGCGATAGTTTTATTCCGATGAACGAAACCATAGAAAGCTTAGTGAAAATTATTAGCCAGTTTAAAATAGAATTAAATGAAATTGAGCTTTAATTTTTTGTGTATTTTGTTGCTACTGTTTATTTCCTGTAAAAATGATACGCAACCCAATGAGAAAGAGTTGAAAATAAAGCAATTACAGCTTGAAAATAAATTGCTGGAGTACAATACAAAATGGATTGATATTGAAAATGATCGAATAGCTAATTATTTAAAGAAAAAAAAGTGGACAATGCACGAAACCGGAACCGGTTTACGCTGGCAGATATTGAAGAATGGTGATGGTGATTCAGCACATATTGGTACGAATGTCGTGATTAAATACAAAGTTTTTTTAATTGATGATACTGAAATTTACAGCTCTGATGATTTAGGCTATAAATCGTTTGTTGTTGGGCGTGGTAATGTAGAAAGAGGACTTGAAGAAGGGATTTTATTATTAAAAGTAGGAGATATAGCCCGATTTATATTACCTTCGCACCTTGCATACGGTTTGATTGGCGATAGAAATAAAATCCCAGAAAAAGCAAGTTTAATTTATGAATTGGAATTAATTAAAGTTGAATAAATGAAGTGTTTGTTTTTAAATAAATGGAAATTCATATTTTTTCTCTTTTTAATTGTAAGTTATTTATTTACTGCTTGTTCCTATTTTAATAAATATCCTGGATATTCAAAGGCTGAGTCCGGTTTACTTTATAAGTTTCATAATAAAAAAGATGGCAAAAAGGCCAATATTGGTGATTTTATAACCGTAGAAATAAAATATCAGTCGAATGAAGATTCACTTACTTTTGAAAACAATGGCAATATTTTTTCGATGGAAATGATAATGCCTGTATATGCTGGTGATATCAATGAAGCATTAGCCATGATGAGCCAAGGCGATAGTGCAACTTTTGTAATCAGGGCTGATTCTTTTTTATTAAATAATGCTCATTTAGTTCGTTTACCTGATTTTATTGACGATAGAAGCCGCATTATTTTCGACGTTAAATTGCATAAAATTCAATCTCCTCAAGAGTTGGAATTGGAAAGAGAATTAGAATTTACCGAAGCGTTAAAAAAAGAATCTGATGCTATACAGGAATATCTGGCAAATAATAATTACCAAACCAAAGCCCTAAACAGTGGCTTATATTTTATTGAATTAAAAAAAGGAAGAGGTATAAGTGCTGTTGATAAGCAAGTTAGTGTACATTATACCGGAAAATTTCTTGATGGTTCGGTTTTCGATTCGTCGTATAGCAGAGGAAAACCGATTGAATTTAATGTAGGAAGCGGACAAGTAATTCGGGGTTGGGACGAAGGTATTGCAAAAATGAGAAAAGGAGGGAAGGCACTATTGCTTATTCCTTCAAAATTAGGATATGGAAGTGGTCGCGGTCTTATTCCGCCCTATACGCCACTTTTATTTGAAGTTGAATTAATTGATGTTAAATAAAATCTAAAAAAAATCAAAATGAACTGGAGAATTTTAAAAACAGGAGCAATCCTGCTCTTTATCGCTGCATTTTTTGCGGCCTGTAACAATCCGCATCCCGGATTTAAAAAAACCAAAAGTGGTATCTATTATAAAGTAATCAGTCAGGTCGACTCACTTAAACATTTGAAAGCTGACAGCGGACAATTTTTAGTAATGGATATGAACTATGGCACTTTAGATTCACTTATTTTCAAAAGTGTTAATCTACCTGAAGGAAGTGTAAAAATTCCTTTTACTAAAAAAGTATTTGATGGCGATGTTTGGGAAGCCCTTTCATTATTTAATCTTGGAGATAGTGCCCATTTTATTATTCGTGCAGATTCATTTTTCCTCAAAACTACACATGCACCTGAAATGCCGGAAATATTTAAGGAAGGAAATGAAGTGCATTTTTATATTAAATTAAAGAAGTTTCAAACAAAAGAAGAACTCGATGCAGAATATGCGGCTTTTGTTAACGGAAGAAGAGTTGCAGAAGAAATTGAAATAGCCAAATTTTTGTCTGACAACAATTGGACGTTTCAACCACTAGCCAGCGGATTGTACTTCAATAAAATCAATAAAGGTAATGGTAGAAAAGTAACGGAAGGAATGTTTCTAACTTTTGATTTTGAAATTCGCTTGTTGAATGGAGCAATGCTTTATTCATCAATAGAATCTAATTATCCGGGAAGTTTTGAATATGGCCAGCCTTTCGATACGGATGGTTTAAGAGAAGCTCTTGGCCTTATGCGTCAGGGTGATGAAGTTGAATTATTAGTTCCTTCATCTTTAGCATTTGGTGCTGAAGGTCGCCCGGGCATGATTGATCCTCATTCTCCTCTTCATTATTATATTCGTTTAACTTCAGTTAAAACAAAGGCAGAAAATGATGCAGAAGTTGAGAAAAAACAAAAAGAAGAACTTGCTGTAAAAGAATCTCTTAAGCTTAAAGAGCCTTCGCTGATAGCAAAATATATTGCAGATAACAATATTACTGTAAAACCAACGGAAAGTGGCTTATATTTCATTTCTACAACTGAAGGTACCGGTGAAAATCCAGTAAGCGGTAATAAAGTAAAAGTGCATTATACCGGAACTTTACTCGATGGAACTAAATTCGATTCTTCGGTGGATCGTGGACAACCTTTTGAGTTCATTCTTGGTCAAGGTCAGGTAATTAAGGGTTGGGATGAAGGTATTTCAATGCTAAAAGTAGGTGGAAAAGCCACATTAATTCTGCCTTCATCAATAGCTTACGGCGACCGTCAGGCTGGCGCTGTAATAACACCTTTTTCTCCATTAAAATTCGAAGTTGAGTTATTGGAAATTATCAAAGAATAACAAAATAAATAAGTATTAAGAGCGCATTTCAGTTTTGATTTGCGCTCTTTTTTTTGAATTCCTATAATTTGTACCAAATTTGATAATTTAGAACCTAAAAAAAAAGGATACTTAATTTCAAAACTTTGAAAGATGACAATTGAGCAGCAAAGAAAATATTTGGATGACCTATTAGAATCAGTCACAGATCATAAAAAACAATTGTTCGCAAATGTAATTCAGCAGAGAACCCGTTATTTAACAGTAGTTCTTGAAGATATTTATCAACCACAGAATGCAAGTGCGGTTTTACGAACTGCCGATTGTTTGGGAATACAGGATGTGCATATTATAGAAAATAAAAATGAATACGTTCTTAATCCTGAAGTTACTCTGGGTTCATCCAAATGGCTAACTATTTATCGGTATAATCAAAATAAAGACAATAGTCTGGCTGCAATTAAAAGAATTAAAGAACAAGGCTATAGAATAGTAGCTGCCATGCCACATAAGTACAATGTCTTACTCGAAGAAATGGATACAAACCAAAAATCAGCTCTTTTCTTTGGAACTGAGCTAAACGGATTATCGCCCACAGTGCAAGAACATGCTGATTTGTTTGTTAAGATTCCAATGTATGGATTTACCGAAAGTTATAATATTAGCGTTTCTGCAGCAATATTTTTGCATTATCTGACTAATAAAATCCGAAAGGAAAATAATAATTGGAAATTAGATGAAAGCGAACTTTTAGAAATTAAAATTAAATGGGCTGAAAGTATTGTTATAAAACCAAAAGAAAGAAATATCTTATAGAAAAGAATTAAAAATTCTTAAAATGAGGGGTTTCTTAATCAATGCTTCTTAATATCGGCCTGATATAATTTCTTTTTTCATAACTTTACATTATTATTTTCTAAAAATGATTTTTATATGGGAAAAGGAGACAAGAAAACCAAAAGAGGTAAGATTATTATGGGATCGTATGGTGTAAGACGTCCACGCAAAGTTGCCAAAGAGAGTGCTACTATTGAAAAATCAATTGAAGATAAGGAGGTGCAAAAACCTAAAGTTTCTGAGGCTCCCAAAAAACCAGTTGCAAAGAAAACCTCGAACAAGAAAAGTATCGAAGCGAAAAAATAGTTAATAGTGAATTTTATTTGATTTCAAATTTCGATTAGTAAAATTAACTAATTGATTTTAATTTGAATATCGTCAAACCTCCGAATTGATGCAAGGAATTCTTTTGGGCTAATTCTTAATTTGGTTGGCCTCAATATTATTCTGTTTTCCTCATCTAAAACTTGAATAGACAAAAAGGCTCCTCCCGGATTGTTTCTTGCCGAATTGCTAATTGAATTAACCATTTTCTCAGAAATTGAATAAAGAGGAATTCCTAAAGCAAGCTTATTCACATATTTATTAAACACTCCCGATAATAATTCCAGTTGTAGTACTTTTAATTCATAATCATCAGAGGCTTTTTTCCATTTTGGTTTAGTAATCAATGCCTTAACATATAAAAGCTGACCCGGCCTATCAAGCAAATCTTTATGCTTTTCAAAATCTTCATTAAACAAGGTAATATTTATGCTGCCTGAAAAATCAGTCAATTGAAAAACACCGAAAGGGTTTCCTGTTTTTGTAAATTTATTTTTATCAGCTGCTGAAGTTATTATTCCGGCAAAAGAAATTGTCTGTTCTTTAAAATCATTTAGTTTATCGGTAAAGTCAGCAATATTGTGATTTACAAAAAAACTCAATTCCTCTTTGAAATTATCCAAGGGATGGCCGGTTAAATAAAAACCAACCACATCTTTTTCTTTTGAAAGTTTAATCAAATCAGGCCATTCATCCACCAAAGGAATTGTAGGGTCGGGGAGGTCAACGGGTCCCAAATCGCCAAATAAACTAACCTGTGCTGAGTTTTGCTCAGTCTGAAATTTATGGCCAAAACTTATAAGTTGTTCAAGAAATGTTAGATTACTGTCCTGCTCCTTATTATAAAAAGTGGCACGGTTTATACTTTCAAAATCATCAAAAGCACCGGCAAGTGCTAACGATTCAATACTTTTTTTATTTACGGTTCTTAGATTAATTCGTTTAATAAAATCGAAAATATTCTTATATTTTCCATTCAGTTCTCTTTCTTCAATAAGATTTTGAACCGCCGACTCTCCAACACCTTTTATTGCTGCCAAACCAAAGCGGATATCACCCTGTTTATTAACTGTAAAATGCGTACCAGATTCGTTAATACTTGGTCCCATTACCTTAATTCCCATTCGGTTACATTCATTAATAAAAAAGGTAACTTTCTCAATGCTGCTCATATTGTTACTTAAAACAGCCGCCATAAATTCAGCCGGATAATTAGCTTTTAAAAAAGCTGTTTGAAAAGATACATAGGAGTAACAAGTGGCATGCGATTTATTAAAAGCGTATTTTGCAAAGGCTTCCCAATCCAACCAAATTTTTTGGATTATTGTATCAACGCTTTTATTGTTTTCATTACATTCTTTAATGAACTGTTCATTTGATTTACAGCCATTGATGAATAAAACTTTTAATTCATCCATCATGGAAATTATTTTCTTTCCCATGGCTTTGCGTAGTGAATCAGATTGGCCACGTGTAAAATTGGCCAATTTTCTTGCCAATAACATTACTTGTTCCTGATATACGGTAATTCCGTAAGTTTCTTCAAGATATTCCTGCATCATTGGCAGGTCGTATTCTATTTTCTCCTTACCATTTTTACGCTTTGTAAATTGGGGTATATACTCCATTGGACCAGGACGGTAAAGCGCATTCATAGCTATCAAATCTTCGAACTTATTAGGCTTAAGCTCTTTAAGATGTTTTTTCATACCATCAGATTCGAACTGAAACAGTGCCGTGGTTTCTCCGTTTGAATACAGTTCATATGTTTTAACATCCTCTAAATCGACATTGTTAATATCAATTTTTATTCCTTTGGAAAGATCTATATTCTCAACCGCATGTTTAATTATTGATAAGGTTTTTAGTCCCAGAAAATCCATTTTCAATAATCCAATATCTTCTACATGTTTACCGTCGTATTGAGTTACATAAGTCAGTTCAGAATCTTTGGCAGTACTTATCGGAATATAATTCTCCAGATCATCTTTACCAATAATAATTCCACAAGCATGCGTTCCTGTATTACGAACAGAACCCTCCAGTGTAACTGCATATTTTAAAACATTTGCAGCATCTGTTTTTGATTCTTTAATATCTCGTAATTCCTTGATTTCCTTAAAAGCATCTTTAAGCGTTATACCGGGTCTATCAGGTACGAGTTTAGCAATTTTGTCGGTTTCTGATAATGGATATTGTTGAACGCGCGCGACATCTCTAATAGAAGATTTAGCAGCCATAGTTCCAATTGTAACTATATGAGCCACACGCTTTTCGCCATATTTATCTACAACCCACTTTAATATCTTAGAGCGACCTTCATCATCAAAATCAATGTCGATATCAGGCATTGAAACCCGGTCGGGATTTAAAAAGCGCTCGAAAAGCAGATTATATTTTAATGGATCTATTTCAGTAATTCGAAGGCAATAAGCAACTGCTGAACCAGCTGCGGATCCTCTTCCGGGCCCAACGATAACACCCATTTCGCGTGCAGCTTTAAGGAAATCCCAAACAATTAGAAAATAGCCCGGGAATCCCATTTTAGCAATGGTTTCGAGTTCAAAATCCAATCGCTCTATCAGTTCAACACTCAATTCGTTTCCCCATCTGAAATGAGCACCTTCATAAACAATATATCTAAGGTACTCGTCTTCAGTAGAATAGTTGTCAGGCAATTTAAAGTCCGGCATAATTGGATCTCGATCCAATTCAAATCTTTCAACTTTATTTACGATTTCCTGTGTATTTGCAAGCGCTTCCGGAAAATCGCTAAAAAGCGCTTTCATTTCATCCTGAGTTTTAAACCATTCCTGACCAGTATACCTCAGTCGGTTCTGATCGCTGAGAAATTTACCTGTGCTGATGCATAAAAGGCGATCCTGAGCTTCTGCATCTTCTTCATTTAAAAAATGCACATCATTGGTAGCAATAATTTTTATATTGTGTTTCTTCCCAATTTCTACAAGTTGTTGATTAACAAAAACTTGGTCTTTGTAAACTCTTTCATTAATCTCTTCATTGTCACTTTTATGACGCATAATTTCCAGGTAAAAGTCATCGCCAAAAAGTTCTTTATACCATAATGCAGCTTCTTCAGCAGCTTCAAGACTATCATTCATCAATTTTTGCGAAACCTCACCACCCAAACAAGCTGAAGAGGCAATAATGCCTTCTGCGTATTTTTGCAATAATTCTTTATCAACCCTTGGCCTGTAATACTGCCCTTCGAGCCACGCAATTGAAACTAATTTCATTAAATTCTGATAGCCTTTAAGGTTTTTGGCCAGTAGCACCAAATGCCATCCGGATGCATCTATTTTGCTCTCCTTTAAATCTTTACTACGACGAGCAACATAAACTTCGCACCCTAAAATTGGTTTAAGTCCTGCTTTGCTAAGCGATTTATGAAAATGTTTAAT